>JABFRF010000019.1 GCA_013141315.1 Gallionella sp.
TTTTGCTGTGGATTTATTTATCGTGGTTCATCATTTTGGTGGGCGCGCTCATCACTGCATCGCTATCACACTGGCGCGCGCCATTATCCAAGCACCACACGCCGACTGCGCAATTGTTGGATGCGCTACGCGTGTTGAGAAGCATGGTGAGTGGATTGCGCAATGGAAAAATGAACACTTTGCCTGAATTATCCAAGTCGTTGTATCTGGGATATGACGCACTTGAAGGGATTCTTGAAAAGTTGGCGAGTGCCGATGTGGTGCGTAAAGCGGAGGGGCAAGGCTGGTTATTGCTGCGCGATGCGAACCATATTCGCGTCACCGAGTTACTCAATTTATTCGTACTCAATCGAGATGTAATTGCTAACGAGAATAAAAACGATACGTTGCAAAATTGGCTAACGACCTGCAGCCGGCAACTAGAGCGCAACACTGACATCACGCTGGCGGAACTGTTTGCGCGTTCTGCGGCTTGATGCTTGCTGGATATAGCAATATGCGCTTTAATGCGCGGCGTTTTTTTAAATTGTTTTCATTGGGAGTGTGGGATGAGTTTCTTAGAAAAGTTGTTTGAAGGTTCATTATGGAATAGCCGCTTTGTGATTATCGCGGCTGTGGTTGGCAGTCTGCTGGCAGGATTTGCGATTTTTTATATGGCGACAGTCGATGTCGTATATCTGGTCAGCCATGTGCTGCACTACGGCGACTCAAGTCTGACCGATGAGGCGCGCAAGGCGCTGCATGACAGCACCGTAACGCATATTGTTGAAGTAGTGGATGGTTATTTGCTCGCTACGGTGATGCTGATTTTCTCGCTGGGTTTGTATGAGCTTTTTATTAGCGACATTGATGAAGCACACGGCAGCAAATCATCCAGCAAAATTTTGGTCATCAACAGTTTGGATGATTTGAAGTCGCGCTTGGCAAAGGTGATTTTGATGATTTTGATTGTGACGCTGTTTGAAGAAGCATTGAACATGACACTGACTACACCTTTGGATTTGGTGTATCTGGGTGCAAGTATCGCGTTGATCGCGCTGGCTTTATATTTCAGCCATGCGGCGGAATCGAAGCACAGCAACGATGTGAGCTCTGAGGAAATTGATAAGCATGGCCACTAAATTTGCAATGCCGTTGAGCAAAGTCAGAGGCGCGCTGTTAGCGTTGCTGCTGGCGGGTTTTTGCTCGACAACATTTGCTGGAGATTTTGTGCTGAAAGATTTGCAAGGTAAAACGCATCGTCTTTCCGACTACAAAGGCAAGTGGGTGTTGGTGAATTTTTGGGCGACATGGTGTCCACCGTGTCTGCATGAAATTCCTGAACTCGTCAGCTTGCAAAACGCGCACAAAGATATTCAAGTATTTGGTCTGGCGATGGATTCAGGCACGGCCAAAGTGGTTGCCGCGTTTGCCAAGAAGCAAGGTATTACTTATCCGGTGGTGATGAGCGATAGAAAAGTTCAGTCACAGATTGGCGAAATTGAAGGCTTGCCGACGAGTTTTTTGTATAACCCGCAAGGTGAGCAAGTGAGTTATAAAACGGGTGAAGTGACGCGTGAAGCGATTGAGAGTTACATGAAATCTAAATAATTCGGCGACTCGTCATTCCCGCGAAAGCGGGAATCCAGTTGGTTGAAGAATCCCCGCGAAGCGGGACAGAATAAATATTGAGTCGCTTCGCGAACTATTTCTCTTGCTGGATTCCTGCTTTCGCGGGATAACCAGCGACTTGCCAGCTTGCGGGCTTAGTCGATTGGCTAGTAGCTTTACCAATGACGCATTTTTCTTTTATCCGTTACTCGCAACACGGCTCGGCAATGTCCAATGTTTAAGCCAAGCTCCACGTACCAAGTTGGGATAGTCCGCCTTGCCTAAGCTGCCGTTATATCGCCCCAGCGCGCGAAATAAATCACCCTTTTCGATGTTCAAATAATGGCGCAGGATAGTGCAACCGTAGCGCAGGTTAGTGCGCAGATGAAACAGGTTTTGTTCGACCGTGCCGATTTCTTTGACCCAAAATGGCATCACTTGCATCAGCCCACGCGCACCCACACTTGAAACGGCGTACTTCTTAAATCCGCTTTCTACTTCGATTAAACCTAACACCAATTCCGGCTCAAGTCCCGCACGTGTGGCTTCGTAGTGAATGGCTTTGAGTAAATCCATGCGATAGGTTTTGTCAGGTATGCGCTTCTCCAAACGGCGCGACATTTCACTCAACCAAACATCGGCTTCGTATTGTGTGGCGAATGCGAGTTTAGGTGCAGTCATATCAGAAATGCTGTCATGCAGCACCGCGCGCACACTGGCTGAGAGTGGCGTATTTTCTTGGCTGCCAGCATGCGACAGTGGCGACAATAAAGCCGTTGTGAGGCATAGTAAAAACTTGTATTTCATTAGCTGCATAGTTTCTCGGTGATAAATTCCAACACGTTTTGTAAAGGAACAGACTGCGCTTCAGCATCGCGTCGTCCTTGATATTCAACCATGCCTTCTTTCAAACCACGCTCGCCAATCACGATGCGATGCGGGATGCCGATTAGTTCCATGTCGGCAAACATCACGCCGGGGCGCTCGTCTCGATCATCGAGTAACACTTCGATGTTGGCGGCTTTTAGTGTTTGATAAAGCTGCTCAACTGCGGTGCGTACCGCTTCGCTCTTGCCCATGCCGATTGGGACAATCGCCAGTTGGAAAGGTGCCATTGCGGTGGGTAACGTTATGCCGCGCTCGTCAAAATTTTGTTCGATGGCGGCGGCGACAATGCGCGACACACCGATGCCATAGCAGCCCATTTCAATCACTTGTGCTTTGCCCTGTGCATCTAAATACGTGGCTTTTAGTGCCTCGGCATATTTGGTGCGCAATTGAAAAATGTGACCAACTTCGATGCCTCGGCAAATTTCCAATGTGCCTTTGCCATCGGGTGATACGTCGCCCGTAATCACGTTTCTGACATCGGCAACTAAATCAGGCTCGGCTAAATCACGCCCCCAGTTCACGCCAGCGGTGTGGAATTTTGGCAGGTTTGCGCCTGTCACAAAATCGCTCATGGTGGCGACGGTGCGGTCAGCGATGAGTTGAACTTTGCTTCTGTCGATGCCGACAGGGCCAAGGAAACCGGCGGGGCAATTGAAAAATTCGCGCATCTCTGCATCGTTGGCAAAACGGAATTCAGCGAGGCCGGGAATTTTATTGAGCTTGATTTCATTTAGGCTGTGATCACCCCGTAACAGCACGATGTGCAGCTTTTCATTGGCTATAAGTGCGAGTAATTTGACGGTGCGTTGCAAGGGAACGCCAAGCAATTCGGCAACTTGTTCGCAAGTGGTTTGCTTGGGTGTGTCGACATTGCGCAGGGTTTCGTTGGGCGCAGCACGAGGCGCAGTGGGTGCGACCGCTTCCGCCAACTCAACGTTTGCTGCGTAATCAGAAGCGGGGCAATAAGCCAGCGCATCTTCACCTGAATCCGCCAACACGTGAAACTCATGCGAGCCGCTACCGCCAATCGCGCCCGTGTCCGCTGCTACGGCGCGAAATTTTAATCCTAGGCGATTAAAGATGCGGCTGTAAGTTTCATACATGATCTGGTAAGTTTTTTCCAGACTGGCAAAGTCGGCATGGAATGAATAGGCATCTTTCATCAAAAATTCACGCGCGCGCATCACGCCAAAACGTGGGCGAACTTCATCACGAAACTTGGTTTGAATCTGATAAAAATTGATGGGCAGCTGGCGAT
>JABFRF010000123.1 GCA_013141315.1 Gallionella sp.
CATGCGAAAACCCAAAAAAACTTGACCCAGCGTGAACACTTGAAGTAAAAACCAAACACCAGCACATCACGCCGTTCCGGCGTTCACGTTCGAGCAGAATCACTGTTCACGTTCACCAGAATATGCAGGTTGATAATAAGTCGTAAAAGGGAGTCAGCTTTGCACCTTCATCTGGCACAAAATATATCGAAAGATTTTTTGCGTGGCTGTCGTTGTTTCCAACGAACAAGTTAAAAAATACCCATTGCAAGAGCCTCTTTAAATCCGCAGCCGTCACGCCATTACTTATTAGAAGCTGCCGACATCTGGCTAGCGATGGACCACCATCCGATTCATATTTTATGGTTGAGGGTTTGCCTTCCAACTGACATAAGTCCAGTTGATGCAATTTCCTGATAGCACCATCATCCTCCACGATCCGGTCATACCTTTTGATTAAACATGCGCTAACGATTGGCTGATATTCAACCTCTGCTACACCTATCCCCAGCGAGTTCGCCAATTTCATTACAAAAGTTTCATTGATTGCTGAGGACCAGACACCTTCCAATCCCATGATGTCCGGTTTTAATATATGCGTGGAAGGGGATGAGTCCATTGGCTGTGCTGGCGATCCATCTGGTTTAATCAAAATGGTCAGCTTCTTTTGGGCACCGGCCAACGAAATTCTTACTCCTTCATTGGCTTGATGGGCATTGATCCTCTCATTCGGGTTGCGAATTGATTCTTCAATCTCTGCCCACGTTACATCTCTATATTGAGATGCCTTAGGTAACTCACCGTGCGGTAGAAGCGTTAAGTTGCTTGCCGTGTCACCGCCAATTGCATTAAGCAATCCAAAAATAGATGACACGTGATACTTCATCTTCAGTAGTTCTCGGATGCCGGCTTCTGGAAGAAGATTTTCAAAATACGCTTCGACTGGCGGTCCTGAATGCTCTGCTTTTGACAAATCAATTTTGGGTGAAATAGCTTCACCGCCCTGTTTAAGACATGAGTCTGAATAGATAAATTTTAGGGGAGTTTCATTAAACAATTGGCCAATTAATTCATAGCCCCTAAATACATCAAGTATTTTTATTTCAGGCATTACAGGCTACCCTTTTTCTGAACGATTACTTCAAGGCCGAGAATATCCAGAACATCCAATACTTTTTGTAGTTGTAATGTTGGTTTGCCTTTTTCCAGATCGACAATAAACCGATTGCCCGTGTTGGCAAGACCCAAGATATCCGCTTGAGTCATATTTTGTGCAAGCCTAAATTTGCGCACTAACTTACCCAGATCCTCGGGTGTTTTGATAATTCCCGAGTACTTCAACACGTCACTTTGGTTTTTAAGCATGTAAATTCCCCTCTTATAATTACCGTTCGGTAATAGTATAAGTTAAATATTCAACATGGCAAGCGATAATTACCGGACGGTAATTATTGTGATAAAACCTGCATAAATTCGTATAATATTTACCGAGCGGTAATTATCAAATTTGAAAAATATTCAACATTTCGTAATTCGACCCATTTTTGAGGTGGTTTGAAGGAACGCGTTTTAAATTATTTACGGCATATTCCAATTTCTTAAATTAAAAAATGGAAATGATATGAATCTCAGTCTAAATCAACAAAATGTAGTCGAATGCCAGAGCCATGCCTTGGTGCTGGCATGCCCTGGAAGTGGAAAGACACTCACGCTTGCTAAGAAAGTAGAATACCAATTGAAGATCGATGTAAAGGCAAAAGTCACCATTGCCACTTTCACAAGAGATTCTGCTGTAGATATTCGCAAGCGCATTATTTCGGTTATCGGGCAAACCTGCACTGATAGCTGCATAACAAGTTCAATCTCCGTCTAAGCTGCTACCCTGACGGGTGGCCTAGCAATCACCACCCGCACTGCGCACAATACCAAAGAAAGTTAAACCTGCGGATGCGCCCTATCCATCTTGCTATGCAATTTGTTTAACGCGTTCAAATACGCCTTCGCCGAGGCCACCACGATGTCGGTATCCGCGCCTTGTCCATTCACAATACGTCCGGCTTTAGCCAAACGCACGGTGACTTCGCCTTGTGCATCCGTGCCGCTGGTGATGTTGTTTACTGAGTAGAGCTGTAATTCTGTGCCACTGTTGACGATTTGCTCTATCGCCTTGAACGTCGCATCTACGGGCCCACCGCCTTGCGCCTCGGCTTGATGCTCGGCACTATCGATGGTGATGACTACTTTCGCAACAGGCAAGATGCCTGTTTCAGAATGCGCACGCAACGATACCAACGCGTAATGTTCGCTGACCAACGCAACTGCTTCATCGCTGACCAAGGCTTGCAAGTCTTCATCGAAAATTTCGTGTTTGCGATCTGCCAATTCTTTGAAGCGTGCGAACGCCGCATTGAACATCTCTTCCGACGCGAATTCGATATTCAATTCGGTGAAGCGTTGACGCAAGGCATTGCGCCCTGACAATTTACCTAAGGTTAATTTGTTGGCGTTCCAGCCCACATCTTCGGCACGCATGATTTCGTATGTCTCGCGGTGCTTCAACACGCCGTCTTGATGGATGCCCGATTCGTGTGAAAAAGCATTTGCACCAACGATGGCCTTGTTGGGCTGCACGGGATAACCCGTGATGCTGGAAACCAATTTAGAGGTAGTCACGATTTGCGTGGTGTCGATGCGCGTATCCAAATTGAACACGTCACGGCGTGTTCTCACCGCCATCACGACCTCTTCCAACGACGCATTACCTGCACGTTCGCCCAAGCCATTGATGGTGCATTCCACTTGACGCGCGCCATTCAACACGGCTGCCAACGAATTCGCCACCGCCAAGCCCAAATCGTTGTGGCAATGTGTGGACCAAATCACTTTGTCTGAATTTGGCACGCGCGCAATCAGTTGCTGCATGCGCTCTCCCCAAGCAAAGGGTATCGAATAGCCAACAGTGTCCGGCACATTCAAAGTCTTCGCACCTGCTTGTATCACCGCATCAAACACGCGCACCAAAAAATCAATGTCAGAACGCACCGCGTCTTCCGCAGAAAACTCTACATCGTCGGTATATTCCAATGCCCATTTCACTGCTTTCACTGCACGCTCGACTACTTCATCCTGAGTCATGCGCAATTTGTGCTGCATGTGTATCGGCGAGGTGGCGATGAAGGTATGAATGCGCCCCGACTTCGCAGGCTGAATCGCCTCACCCGAACGACGTACATCATTCTCCGTTGCGCGCGCCAATGAGCATACCGTGGAATTTTTTACCATTTCCGCCACGGCACGCACCGCCTCAAAATCTCCCGGGCTCGCCGCAGCAAAGCCCGCTTCAATCACGTCCACGCCCAATTTCTCTAACTGGCGCGCGATGCGCAACTTCTTTTCCTTCGTCATCGCTGCGCCAGGACTCTGTTCGCCATCACGTAACGTCGTGTCAAAAATTATCAATTTGTTTGTCATGTTGTACTCCAATGAAAATAGGTTAAACCTGCGCAACCATAATGGTATGCGCGCTTAATGCAAAAATTTTATGGGGGTAATTAGCGCGTGCCGCTACGCAGCAGCAGCGCAGCCAACAGGCTGAACGTGGAATGAAGAATTGCGATGTGGGCAGAGAAGTGCATGGACGTAAATATAACGGCTTTTATTGTATCAAGCAATGGGTTGCGATTTGCTCTTGCGTCGCCATACCCACATCACTGGGCCGGACACGGCGTAGC
>JABFRF010000015.1 GCA_013141315.1 Gallionella sp.
GTAATCCAGCCACCTGTGCATTCGGCTTTAAGTTGAACCTGGTTTGCTGAGCCAGAATTTTCGCCGCGTTTTAAAGTACAGCTATCAAGTTGATACCAGCCGATGTTTTGGATGCGCAATGCGGTTAAGAAGTTCAGTAGTTGCTCTTCATGCAATAAATCAAAGCTCAGCTTCATTTCGCTGTAGTGGATGTCAAAATTTCCGCTTGTGATGGCGGGTTGCGGTGCGTAGTTCTTTTGCGGTGCGATGTTGTATTTGAAATCCGCGACCAAGTTTTGTTTGCGCAGCTTTTCCAAGCCTTCTATCCAATCCAGTCGCTTGTCATCGCCGATGATGTTGCGCGCCATAAGCTTGCCATATTCATCAGCATAGATCGCCATGTTCTCTTTATCTTCATACGCGGCGGATAAGTGGTTGCGCGCATCATTGCTGGCACGTTGTGCACTTTGCAAATCGCTCTGGGTTTTGTCGGCATATTTGCCGCTGCTGATCAGCATGATGGTGCCGAGTACAGCTGCCGAGCAAATGGCTATGACGCTCCAGCGAATGATAGGAAAATCTGTCGAGGAAAATTTCATAGTGAGGGCCGGTGAGAAATTTTCAGCGTAAAGCCAAGCGGGCTTTTAACCGCATCACTTTGATCGGCAATGCTCCCGCTGGGGCTGTCATCAAATGGTTTGCTCAGAGCCGTGACTTGGTAGCCTTGCGCGCTCAAGTCGTTTTGAAATTGCTCCAGATAATTTAACGCGGCGCGATAGTCGTTGGCGAAATCAGTCAGATGTCCTTTGAATGTCAATACTTGTGCGGGTATATCGCCTTGGGTATTTTTCGCCACCGGTTCCGTCGAACTGGTTTGCCAGGTCAGCTCATCCATTTCTAGTTTGGCATAATGATCAAGTGCCAAGCTGACAGGGCGTAATATTTCATCCGACACGATGTTGTGTTGGGCGAGTTTACGCATCACGGTCACGCCCGATTTCATATCGCCGGCTTGCGCATAAGTATTGGGGAAAGCTGCGGTGATCTTCTGCGACGCTTCTAAAGTTTGTAACGTTTTAAGATGCAGCGAATTGGCTTCATCCGCGCTGCTGCTGATCTGCCAAATGTTCATTGCGCTAATGCCCAGCGCGGCGATGAATACGGCGGCACTGGCAAAATTGAGCACATGTTTGAGTTGCCACAGCTTGTAATAATAGGTGTGGTTAGTATTCGCGTAATGCGTCGTCGGAGGATTTTTTGCCAGTTGGCGTAAAAAAATCTGGGTCGCGTCGGAATCGTTGCTGGCTGGCTCGATATGAAGCTGTGCGCTGACTTTGCCAATATCGACAAAGTCATAAAACATGTCCACACTCATGGTGAGACGGTTATACAGTTGGTCTCGGTCAGCGGCATTGCACAGGATATACACGTCCAGCGTTTCGCCCGTGGGCAGCAAACTCAGGCTCTTTAAGTATTGATAAGTACGCAGCAACTCTTTGACCACCGCATCATGAAAAGTCGTTTCGCCTTGCACGGGCGTGAGCCGTGATATTTGCAAGTGATGGTTGCTGAAATAAGTTTGACGCAACCCGGAATATCTTTCCCAAGAGATCAGCAGCAAATGTTTGGAAGCGTAATTCTTAATCAGCGGTGCGCTGATTTGCGGCACGGAATAAATTCCCGCGAGCGCAATCTTTTTCGCCAACAAAATATCTACCCAAGGGGTGATGAGGGCGGGATTAGTCAATGCAGAAAATAACATGTCATCGTCGCGCCGCCCGGTTTGCTGGCGTTGCAGTAGCGTGGCTTGGTGGTAGGGCGTGCCGCGATAAAACTGCTCGAATTTGCGTTTTAATAATGCAGCACGGCTGCTGCCAATTAAGTGTGGAACAATTTCGTGACGAAAATCTTCTTCAATTAGATCTGTCAGTAGATAGCAGGGACATTTAATCGGCTGTAGGAAATTAGTAAATTTTTCACGACCTTCAGGGTTGTTGTTGAACGCCCCCTGTGCAACGATTTCTCCGCCCAGCATGTGTTGTGCATGCAGGTGATCAACGCTTAAAAATAGCAATAGCGAGGGTTTTAGCATAGATTGTCTATAGTCCATTTGAGCGGTCTAGCAGAACCGTTCTCCCCCTGACAAGGGGGAGTTAGAGGGGGTTTGCTTTGCGCTAAAACCTTAACCCCTCCCAGCCTCCCCTTGTCAGGGGAGGAGCAGCGTGACCAGCTGCCTAATTTATTATCTGGCTTCATCAGAGTTTTACCTTGCCAATTAAATCGTAAATCGGCGACAGAACGGACAGCATCACCCATCCGAGTAACGTGCCTAAAATAATCGTCATGGCAGGCTCGATCATCACTTGCACTTTCTTGATAGAGTCCTTCACGTCCCTATCGTAAAAATAACTCACGTTGAGTAAGGCCTTGTCCAGCGAGCCTGTCGCTTCGCCGACTTTGAGCATGCGTATCACCAGCGGCGGAAACATATTGGTACTTTGAAAGCTTTGCGTGAGGTTTTGTCCCGATTCAATTTCCTGCGCAACCTCACTCAAGCTTTGCGCCACTGCACGGTTGTTGACCACTTCGCGCGAGATGTCGATACAGTTGAGGATATTGATGCCGGAGCCATACATGATGGCAAAGGTGTTGGCAAAACGCGCCAGGATAATTTTGCGCAAAATTGGACCGATCAGCCAGACGTTAAGCTTGAAATTATCCAGTTTGAGTTGCATCGCGGGGCTGGTTGAAATGGTGAGCTTGGTGAGCAGCGGCACGGCAATCGGCACAGCGATAATGACATACCAATAGTTTACAAAAAAATCCGACGTGGCGAGCAGGATGCGTGTTTGCATCGGGATTTCTTGCCCCATACCTTTGATGAAGCCAACCAGTTGAGGCACTAAATAAATCATCAGGAAGAAAGTAATCCCCAGCACAATCAAGCCGACAAAAGCCGGGTAGAGCAAAATAGTCTTAGTGTGCGAAGCCATTTCATCTTGCCACTTTAGCGATTGGGTAATGTGCTCAAACACTTCGGGTAAGCGACCACTTTCTTCGCCCGCTTTAGTGAGGCTGACATACACGTTATCGAAAGCATCCGGGTGTTCACCCATCGCCAACGACAATTTTTTACCGCCCTCAATCGACTCAACCATGCTGGCAATTACTTCGCGGAAGTGTGGCGTATTCATTGTGTCGCGCAAGTCGGCAAGGCTCTCCAATAAAGGCACGCCAGCACGCGTAAGTTGCTCAAGGTTGAAAAAGAACGTAATTAAATCGGGACGCTTTACTTTGCCTCGGCCCAATCCCATGTTGCCACTATCAACTTTGGCATCGATCAAATCTAAGCCGCTGCGCTTTAAGCGCATTTCCAAATCAACCAGATTGGCAGCATCCTGCAGTCCTTTGATGGACTTTCCCAGATCGTTGATGGCGCGATATGCGTAGAGGGACATTAGGACACCTCTAAAAACTTGTTAATGAGCCAGTCCCCGCTTCCTTCACAAAAAACGGGAAGCAAGTTTTGCGACCATGTTTTTTGGGGAAGACCCCTGCGGTCTTGAGGGGAGAGGGCTAGGGAGAGGGTGGAACGTTCAGAGTCCCCCTCTCCCCAACCCTCTCCCGCGAGGGGAGAGGGAGCAAGTGAGAGGCATTTTCTAGACACGCGCTTAATCAATGATGCGTTAATAGAGTTCATCATTAGCCTGCTCGATCCGTTAAATCGA
>JABFRF010000079.1 GCA_013141315.1 Gallionella sp.
TGGCAACAGGCAAGATTTACAACATCGGCAACCCTACCAACAACTATGCAATTTGCGATCTGGCCAACATGATGTTGAAACTGGCTAATGAGTATCCTGAATACCAAGCCTTAGCTAAACAAGTCAAAATCGTTGAAACTACCTCGGCAGCGTATTACGGCAAGGGCTATCAAGACGTGCAAAATCGCGTACCGAAAATCACCAACACCTGCGAAGAACTGGATTGGAAGCCGACCATCAACATGGCTGATACTTTGCGCAATATCTTTGATGCGTATCGTGGGCAGGTGGCAGAGGCGCGTGGGTTGGTGGACTGAAGATAGGCGGGGGAAATATACTTCTGAGAAGATTGCTATGCCAATTCGCCTAATAATTCTGCTGCTATTAGTAAACATTTATAATGTTGCAAGTGCCGTAGAACCTACTGCTTTTACTAATGAAGAAATGGCTTGCGAGAAGTTAAGCAAAAAAATTCCTAAAACTTTATCCCAAGCTAGAAAAATTTCACCCCTACTTAAAGAAATTAAGACACCCGATTTAGACTATTGTCACGACAATTTAAGTCGATGTGATCTGCGTACTTTAGTATTCAATGGGTTTTCGCTTAACTTGCTTCACGTAAAATCTTCACGGCAGGTCTTTTTGCATGTCGCTAGATTCTCGAATCTAAAGAAAGTCGAAGAGTTTTGTGGGAAAGAATGTGTTTCTGTGGCCGAGTACGATGAAAACACAAGGAGCTACGTGATAGATTGCCAAGCAAACATATAACAATTAAGGTCAGCTTACGTAGGTCGGATGAGCGATAGCGTTATCCGACATAAGTTCCGCATCACTTTTAACGTCGGATAACGCTATCGCTCATCCGACCTACAACTTCCGTTATGAAAAAACTCGCACTAAAAATTGATGTGGACACCTATCGCGGTACGCGTGAGGGTGTGCCGCGTTTAGTTGATGTATTGCAACGCTATCAAGCGCAGGCGACATTCTTTTTCTCATTAGGTCCTGACCATACCGGTCGTGCCATCAAGCGCGTATTTCGTCCGGGCTTTTTGAGCAAGGTGTCGCGCACTTCGGTGGTGGAACATTACGGCATTAAGACTTTGCTCTATGGCACGCTGCTGCCCGCGCCAGACATCGGAAAAAAGTGTGCGGACATTATGCGTGGTGTGCGTGATGCGGGTTTTGAAGTGGGCATCCATTGTTATGACCACATTCGCTGGCAAGACCACGTTGCAACCCAAGATAACCAATGGACCCAACGTGAGCTGCAACGCACGGTAGATCGCTACACCGAAATTTTTGGTGATGCGCCACACGCTCACGCAGCAGCGGGTTGGCAGATGAATCGACATGCCTTGCGCATGATGCAACAACTTGGTTTTGCCTACAGCTCGGATACGCGCGGGACGCATCCCTTTATGCCAACTTGGCAAGCAGAGATCATCGCCTGTCCGCAATTGCCGACCACGCTACCGACCTTAGACGAGCTGCTGAATCGTGACGGCATCACGCTGGACAACATCGCTGAACATGTTTTGAAGCTGACAGAAGCACCTTCTGCAACAGGACATGTTTATACTTTGCATGCCGAATTGGAAGGTCAGAAATGGATGCCGATTTTTGAGCAACTACTAAAAGGCTGGCAAGCACAGGGCTATGAACTGGTGTCGATGCGGCAATACCTCGAAGGGCTGGATGTTAGCGCGCTGCCTTACCATGAAGTACAGATGCGTGAAGTAGAGGGCAGGGTAGGGACGTTGGCTTGCCAGGTAAGTTAATCGATCTCACCGATATTGCTCTGTCCGGTACGCAAATTTACTTTATCCATAAAGAATCCATTAGAACGAAAACTTCTGTAGGAGCGAGCTTGCTCGCGAAGCATTTTCGCGAGCAAGCTCGCTCCTACCGAGGAGAAATTTCCTAATGAATCATTTGGGTTTGTCTGTACAGCTAGTCCTTACCAAACAAATCACGGCTGTAGATTTTCTCTGACACATCCCGGATGTCATCGGTAATGCGGTTGGCAACGATGATGTCGGATTCTTTCTTGAACTGGGCCAAATCATTTACGACCCTAGAGCGGAAAAACTCCGATTCTTTGAGTGCGGGTTCATACACAATGACCTCGATCCCTTTCGCTTTGATGCGTTTCATAATGCCCTGAATGCTGGAAGAGCGGAAATTATCCGACCCGCTTTTCATAACCAGCCGATGGATACCGACGATCTTGGGGTTGCGTTTGACGATACTGGCGGCAATAAAATCTTTGCGCGTGGTATTGGACTCGACGATGGCATGAATCAGGTTTTGCGGGACATCCTGATAGTTGGCGAGCAGTTGTTTGGTGTCTTTGGGCAGGCAGTAGCCACCGTAACCAAATGAAGGGTTGTTGTAGTGATCTCCAATGCGCGGATCAAGGCTCACCCCTTGGATGATCTGTTTGGTATCCAGCCCGTGCGTGGCGGCATAAGTATCCACTTCGTTGAAGTAGGCCACGCGCATGGCGAGATAGGTGTTGGCGAAAAGTTTGATCGCCTCGGCCTCGGTCGAGTCGGTAAACAACGTGGCGATGTTTTGTTTGATCGCACCCTGTTTGAGCAGATCGGCAAAAATCTCGGCACGCTTTGAGCGTTCGCCAACGACAATGCGTGACGGATGCAAGTTGTCATAGAGTGCTCTGCCTTCGCGCAGAAATTCGGGCGAGAAGATCAGGTTGTCGCAATTGAACTTGGCACGGGTCTTGACCGTGTAACCCACCGGGATGGTGGATTTGATCACCATCACCGCCTGCGGGTTGATATTCAAGACATCCTGAATGACGGCCTCGATCGAACGCGTGTTGAAGTAGTTGGTCTCGGGATCATAGTCTGTCGGTGTGGCGATAATGACATAGTCCGCTCCGGTATAGGCTTCACGCTTGTCCAGCGTGGCTTTGAAATTAAGCGCCTTGTGCTGTAAATAATCCTCGATCTCGGCATCCTCAATGGGGGATTGCCTGCGGTTAATCATCTCGACTTTTTCAGGGACGATATCAAGTGCAACGACTTCATTGTGCTGGGCGAGCAAGATGGCATTGGACAGACCTACATAGCCGGTACCGGCGATGGCAATTTTCATGAGCGAAGCTTCGTGTAATTTATTGGATGGCGCGCATTATACGCGAGCCTTGCAGGTATCTTTCAGGCGTTCGGCAGAGCACTACCTGTCTTGGTTGCCGCTCATAGACTTGCGGTGAGCTGATCGAACACCTTCTGTGCTAAATCAGGTGCAAGGCAATCCAATTCAATATTTTCCGGCATGGAACGCAGCCAGGTAAGTTGTCGCTTGGCCAGTTGCCGCGTCGCAAAGATGCCCGTTTCCTGCAGTCTTATTTGATCGGTCTCACCTTCTAGGTATTCCCATGCTTGGCGATAACCGACGCAGCGCATTGAGGTCATGTCGCGATGCAGCGTATATTTCTGACGCAGGGTGCGCAGCTCATCCACCAAACCTTGTTTCAACATCTGTTCAAAACGCACGGCGATGCGCTGGTGCAGCACAGCACGGTCTGAAGGGATGAGCGCAATCGAGGTGACGGCGTAGGGCAGGGGACTTTGTTCCTGATGTTTGATAAGTTCGGACATCGTCTTGCCGCTCACCATATAGATTTCCATGGCGCGCTGAATGCGCTGCGTATCGGTGGCATGCAGGCGTGCTGCCGTCTCGGCATCCACTTGTGTCAACTTCGCATGCAGATGTTCGATACCGTGCTGCGCGATCTCGGCATCCAGTGATGCACGCAACGCAACATCAGCCTGCGGCAATGGGCTCAAGCCTTCACGCAGCGCCTTGAAATACAGCATCGTGCCACCTACCAGCAATGGAATCTTGCCGCGCAGGGTGATGTCCGCCATCAGGCGCAATGCATCGTTGCGGAAAGCGGCAGCGGAGTAGGCCTCGGTGGGGTTGATGATGTCGATCAGGTGATGCGGTGCGCGTGCCAGCGTCGCCGCATCCGGCTTAGCGGTGCCGATGTTCATGTCGCGGAACACCAGCGCCGAATCCACGCTGATGAGTTCAACTGGCAGACGTTGCATCAGTTCCACCGCGACACCAGTCTTGCCGCTAGCGGTGGGACCCATTAGGAAAATGGCGGGGGGTAACGAGCTCATGTTAAACCACCGTCATTCCCGCGAAGGCGGGAATCCAGCAATAATAAATGCCCGCGTAGCGGACACATTTGTGGTGTTGTTCCGCTGCGCGGAAACAGTTTTTTCATCTGGATTCCCGCTTTCGCGGGAATGACGAGGTAGGAATTTCATTGCCCGCGCATAAACATTTTATCTAGCTCTTTAAGCGTTACTTGAAACCAAGTCGGGCGACCATGATTGCATTGGCCTGAACGCTCGGTATTTTCCATTTCGCGCAACAGCGCATTCATTTCAGTGACGCTCAAAATCCGATTGGCGCGAACGGCGGCGTGGCAGGCTAGTGTGCCGAGCAATTCGTTGCGACGTTCTGTCAACACACGGCTGGCACCAAAATCGCGCAATTCATTTAACACTTCTCGCGCCGCATTTTCCGCTTCGGATTGTTTGAGTAAGGCAGGCATCGCGCGAACTGCAAGCGTGGTAGGCGAGAGCGGCGCGATGTCGAAACCGAGTTGATGTAGTGCGGCATGTTCAGATTCTGCCGTAGCCACATCTAATGTGTCTGCGTAGAAACTCACGGGGATAAGCAGTGGTTGCGTGCTGATTTTTTCAGCATCCAGAGAGCTTTTTAGCTTCTCATAAACAATGCGTTCATGTGCAGCGTGCATATCGACCACGATTAAGCCATGTTGATTTTGCGCAAGGATGTAAATGCCTGAAAGTTGCGCGAGGGCGAAACCTAACGGAGGTATGTCTGGGTGTGAATTTGAAAATGGAGAGTCAAAAACCTCAACCCCTCCCAGCCTCCCCTTATCAGGGGAGGAGTACCCTTCCCCCATGACAAGGGGGGATTGAGGGGGGTTTGTTTTTTCAGAAAAAGCCTCCCACAACTGATACGCCGCATTTGATTGCGCAATACCAAGGCTCATATTTTGTTGCATCGGAACAAATGTCGCAGCCTGTTGTGGCGTTTGATTTGCAGCTTGAGCAGGAATAGCGAGGGCTTGTTGCACAGAGTGGAAAATAAATTGGTGTATGCCTTGGCTTTCGCGGAAGCGCACTTCGCTTTTGGCAGGGTGCACGTTTACGTCAACTTGCTCAGGCGGTATGTCGAGAAACAATACAAAAGCGGGGTGTCGTTGATGATGCAAAATATCTTGATACGCTTGACGTAGCGCGTGGCTGGCAACTTTGTCACGTACAAAGCGACCGTTGACAAAAAAGTATTGTGCATCACGGTTGGCGCGTGAATAAGCAGGCAGGGCTGCCAAGCCTTGTAATGAAAGGCTTGCGGCGTTGCGTGATACCGCTACAGCGGCCTGTCCGAAGGCATCGCCTAGTACAGCAGCAACGCGTTTTAATGCTCCAACCCTCTCCCCTAACCCCTCTCCCGCAAGCGGGCGAGGGGAAGATGAAAGTTGCCAAATAATCTTGCCATTGTGCTGCAAAGAAAAAGCCACATCGGGGCGCGATAAAGCGACGCGTTTGAAAGCCTCCTCACAATAAGCAAATTCAGTTGCTTCGGTTTTGAGAAATTTACGGCGTGCGGGTGTGTTGAAATACAGCTCACGAATTTCTACTGTCGTGCCTTGCGCTTGATTAGTTGGCTCTGGCTCACTGAGTTGCCCATCAATCGCTTCAACTTTCCAACCGTGATTGTCATCTTGTGTGCGGCTGCTCAGAGTGAGTTGTGCAACGGCTGCCATGCTCGCTAAAGCCTCACCGCGAAAGCCCATGCTCGCGACACTTTGTAAATCATCCAGCGAGGCAATCTTGCTCGTAGCGTGACGCATCAGTGCCAATTTAAGCTCGTCTTTTGCTATGCCTTTGCCATTGTCGCGTATGCGTAACAGCTTGATACCGCCGCTTTCTAATTGCACTGTGATGTCCGTCGCGCCTGCGTCCAAGCTATTTTCCAACAACTCTTTGAGCGCTGATGCGGGGCGTTCAATTACTTCGCCAGCAGCGATTTGGTTGATGAGTAAGTCGGGTAAAAGTCGAATAGCAGGCATGAAAATCAACATGAATTGTGGCGGATGATTATACCGCCTATCGGCTGCATTGCCTTTCGTCGGCTCAGTCTCAACGCTGAGTAATCAGCAGACGAGCGGGGTTCTATGTTTTTTGATTATCGGTATAATGCGCCGCTCAAATTTCGTGTTCGTTATAGTCTGTAGCAAACCCGCCTTAAAGGCTTTACCAATTAGGAGAAACTCATGCAAATAGGCATTCCTGCTGAAACGAGTGCAGGCGAGAAGCGCGTTGCGACAGTGCCCGAAGTCGTAGAAAAACTCATTAAGCTGGGTTTTAAAGTGGCTGTTGAATCGGGTGCGGGTGAGGGGGCTAATTGCAGCGATGACACTTATCGTGCCGCAGGTGCAGAAATTATTGTGGGTACGCCTAAGCTATGGGCTGAATCCGACATCGTGTTCAAAGTGACTGTCCCGACCAGTGCCGAAGTTGAGTTGATGCGCGAAGGTGGCGTTCTAATTGGCTTTATCTGGCCAGCACAAAATCCTGAATTGATGCAGCAGTTCGCTGCGAAGAAGGTGACTGTACTGGCTATCGATTGTCTGCCGCGCATGTTGAGCCGCGCCCAAAAAATGGACGCGCTGACCTCACAGGCTGGCGTTGCAGGTTACCGCGCGGTCATCGAGGCGGCCAACGCTTTCGGTCGATTCTTCAACGGTCAGATTACGGCTGCGGGCAAAGTGCCACCAGCTAAGGTATTCATCGCAGGTGCGGGCGTGGCGGGTCTCGCCGCGATTGGCACTGCCGCTGGACTGGGTGCTATCGTGCGCGCCAACGATACGCGCGCCGAGGTAGCCGACCAAGTCAAGTCTTTGGGCGGCGAGTTCGTCAAGGTCGAGTATGAAGAAGAGGGTGGCGGTGGCGGCGGTTATGCCAAGGTGATGAGCGAGGGCTTCCAGCAGGCACAGCGCGAGATGTACGCCAAGCAAGCCAAGGAAGTGGACATCATCATCACGACTGCATTGATTCCGGGCAAGCCCGCTCCTAGGCTAATCACCGCTGAGATGGTGAAGAGCATGAAGCCGGGTAGTGTCATTGTCGATATGGCGGCGGAGCGCGGTGGCAATTGCGAACTGACCGAGCCTGGACAGGCGGTGGTGAAGCATGGCGTGACCATCGTTGGTTACACCGATCTGAATTCGCGTCTAGCCAAGCAATCTTCCACGCTGTATGCAACCAACCTGTTCCGTTTGACCGAAGAGTTGTGCAAGACTAAGGACGGCATCATCAACGTCAATATGGAAGACGATGCCATTCGCGGTCTGACAGTTGTCAAAAACGGCGAAATCACTTGGCCAGCCCCTGCGCCGAAACTGCCCCCAGCTGCGGCTAAACCCGCTGCGAAGTCAGTTGCCGCGCCTGCTGCACATGGGCATGGTGGCGGTGGTGCGCCAGCATCGGCAACCAAAACAGCGGTTATGTTCGGCGTTGCAGCGTTGTTATTCCTGCTCATCGGTGCTTACGCGCCCGCCGCATTCTTGGGTCATTTCACAGTATTCGTACTCGCGTGTTTCGTGGGTTACATGGTGGTGTGGAATGTCACGCCAGCACTGCATACTCCGTTGATGAGCGTGACCAATGCGATTAGCAGCATTATCGCCATCGGTGCGCTGGTACAGATTGCGCCGCCACTGGGGTTAGGGTTTGATCGCCCTGAAGAATGGATACGCTGGTTGGCAGTGGTGGCTATCGCGCTCACTGCGGTGAATATGTTCGGCGGTTTCGCCGTTACCCGACGCATGTTGTCGATGTTCCGCAAATAAGGATAAATAATTATGTCTGCAAGCTTGGCAACTGTTTCTTATATTGGTGCGATTATTCTCTTTATTCTCAGTTTGGGCGGTCTGTCCAATCCTGAGTCTTCGCGGCGCGGCAATCTCTACGGCATGATAGGCATGGCACTTGCCGTGCTGGCGACGGTGTTCGGTCCGCGTGTTTCGATGGCGGGTATTCCGTGGATCATCGGTGCGATGCTGGTGGGCGGCAGCGTCGGACTGTATGCCGCGCGCAAAGTGCAAATGACGCAGATGCCTGAGCTGGTCGCGCTGATGCACAGCATGGTTGGTCTGGCTGCTTGTCTGGTCGGCTTCGCTAACTACATCGATCCAATGGCGGCACTGAATTTGAGCAGTGCTGAAAAGGGCATACACGAGATCGAAATCTATCTTGGCATACTGATTGGTGCAGTGACCTTTTCTGGTTCACTCATTGCCTTCGGTAAACTTGCGGGCAAGATCGGCGGTAAGCCGCTGTTGTTGCCGGGTCGTCACTTTATGAATTTGGTGGGCCTGTTGGTTGTCATCGCGTTCGGCTGGCAATTCTTGCAAGCTGAAACAATCAGTGCGGGCATGTTCGCTCTGACCGTGATGACGGTGATCGCACTGCTGTTCGGCATACACATGGTGATGGCTATTGGTGGCGCGGATATGCCAGTGGTGGTGTCTATGCTGAACAGTTACTCCGGCTGGGCAGCAGCAGCAACCGGCTTCATGTTGAACAACGACCTGTTGATTGTCACAGGCGCACTGGTTGGGTCTAGCGGCGCGATTCTTTCTTACATCATGTGCCGCGCGATGAACCGCAACTTTATCAGCGTGATTGCGGGCGGATTCGGTAGCGGAGCTGGCAAACCAGCCAAGAAGGCTGACGGTGATGCGCAACCTGCGGGCGAAGTGATACCTGTCACTGCGGCTGAAACGGCAGAGCTGCTGCGCGAAGCTAAGAACGTGATCATCGTGCCAGGGTACGGTATGGCAGTGGCACAGGCACAGCACACGGTCAATGAGATTACTCAGTTCTTGCGCGAGAAGGGTGTCAACGTGCGCTTCGGCATCCATCCAGTTGCGGGTCGTATGCCTGGTCATATGAACGTGTTGCTGGCTGAAGCCAGAGTGCCCTACGACATCGTGATGGAGATGGACGAACTCAATGCGGACTTCCCCGATACTGATGTTGCCATTGTGATTGGCGCAAACGACATCGTGAATCCAGCTGCACAGGATGATCCAACCAGCCCTATCGCCGGCATGCCGGTGCTGGAAGTTTGGAAAGCCAAGACCTCTATCATGATGAAACGCAGCATGGCTACTGGCTATGCGGGTGTCGAGAATCCGTTGTTCTACAAGGAAAACAACCGCATGTTGTTCGGTGATGCCAAAAAAATGCTGGAAGAAGTTTTAACTGCGTTGAAAGCCTAGCGCTTCAATCTAGCAATGAAACGCTAGATATTTGTCACGATGAATGTTGACGTTGTATGATTAAAAAGAGCCGCAATTGCGGCTCTTTTTAATTCTGGTTTTTCTCTATAGTCTCGACTTGACGACTAGCGCCGCGCCGAGCAGGCTTTGTATCAAATAGAGGATTTGCGAGATGCCGTGCATTGCTTTGAAGCGATCCGCCAAGGCGCTTTGTATCACATCAAGTGGCAAGGCTTGGACTTTAAGTGCCGCCATCATCGGTTGAATGCCACATTGCAATATCAGCGTGATAAGTAACATGCTGGCGATAATCCAAACGATTTGTTTTTGTGTGGGTGTGCGATCAAACATCGTCACACGATGCAACAGTAAATAAGCCCCACACACCATGCCAACGTAGCTCATCCAAGTAAACATGTGTCCCGCCAGCATGCCAGCAAGCTGTTTATCTGGTTGGGCAAAAAACAGCACGGGTGCGGCAAGATAGCCAGTCGCCCATAGACCGCCAACCCAAGCGGTGGTGAGCAGCGTAGCAATGTGATGAGGTATATTTTTCATGTAGGTGCAGATTATCACAGACAAGTGAGTTGCTAATCTAGACAATGCTCCACTCTGTCTGGACAATGCCAGATTAAGAGCATCATCAAATTAACCAAGGAGATTGCCATGTATCACATCGTCGAAAGCAATAAGTCATTTGAGCAAGCTGCTACTGATTTGGAAGCCGCAGTAAAACGCAATGAATTTGGCGTGCTACACATCCATGATTTGGGTAATACACTGCGTAGCAAAGGGATTGATTTTGCCGAACAGTGCCGGGTCTTTGAAGTGTGTAACCCCGTTCAGGCAAGCAAAGTGCTCTCCACAGACATGCGTTTGAATATGGCGTTGCCCTGTCGTATTTCGGTGTACACCGAACAGGGTAAAACTAAAATCGGCATGATACAGCCGGTGCCGATGCTTGCTGCATTGTCGCAGGATGCATCGCTGGTTAAAGTGGCGCAGGAAGTTGAGGTTAAGACCAAAATAATGATAGAAGAGGCGCGATAGAGCCGTATGCTCGAAGTGCTAAGTCTTGACACTTTGGAACGGATGTTCCAACTCTCATATACGATTCAGTGTCGATTCGACTTGCATATAACGTCAAAGAGCAAAGGGCGACGCGCGCATGATGTACAATCCAAAAGGCCAAATTTTTTGACATCGTCATTATTCAACTGAATAAACCGCATGCAACAGCCTTTAGATAACTTGTCTTCGAATAAAATAAAAATAACAGACGAACACAAGCAAGCCAGGCGAATTACCTGGGCCTATACCTTGATACTAGGGTTATGGGTGTTAATTCAAAGTGGGCTCCCCTACACCTTAATCGCCAACATTAAACTCGCTGACAATGCATGGATTGAGCTCCTGGTAGGATGGTTTCTCATCGCTGCTTCGGCTTGGCTGCTGTACTTGATGCTCATAAAATACCAGTCACTAGTCAATCGTGATGCGCTGACTGGCCTGCCGAATCGACAACTTCTAAACGACCGCATCATTCAAGCTATCGCTTATGCCGACCGTTCAAATCATCTCGTTGCGATTGTATTTATCGACCTCGACAACTTCAAACTCATCAATGACAGCCTCGGTCACACTGCCGGCGATCAGCTGCTAATAATCATCGCTGAAAAGCTTCAAGCTGCAATCAGACCCGTGGATACCATCGCCAGATTGGGCGGGGATGAGTTTGTTCTTATCCTTTATGACTTGGCTAGCGAAGCGTATGTTTCTCAAGAAATTGATCGGATCAACCAGGTTTTTGCTGCACCTTTTCTCGTTAGCAAGCGCGAGATATTCGTCAGTTACAGCGCGGGCTTCAGCTTGTATCCCCAGGATGGGAAAAACGCAGAGACACTACTGATGAATGCCGATGTTGCGATGTACCGTGCCAAAGAGCAGAGCGGCAATAGTTTCCAGTTTTATGCCCCTGAAATGCATGCCAAAATCAACGACCGCTTGCTGCTCGAAAGCACGATGCGACACGCCTTGGAGGCTGAAGAATTCCACTTGCTGTATCAGCCACAAATCGACTTAAAGTCCAAACAAGTTTTTGGTATGGAAGCGCTGATTCGCTGGATACACCCGACTCTAGGGACTATTTCACCGGAAAAATTTATCTCCCTTGCTGAAGACACAGGTCTCATTGTTCCAATTGGCGAATGGGTCATCAAAGCCGCGTGTCAGCAATTGCGAGACTATCAAGATGCGGGATTGAAAAACCTGAGCGTGGCCGTCAATTTATCTGGTCGCCAATTCAAAGAAGCTAACCTTATCCCGTCCATAGCAAAGATATTGAAAGACACTGGAATAGCGGCGGAATTACTTGAATTAGAACTGACTGAAAGTGTCTTAATGGACAATTCAAACCAGCTCATTTCTACTCTTGATCAACTAAAAAGCATGGGATTGAAGTTAGCTATTGACGACTTTGGCACGGGCTATTCCAGCTTGAGTTATCTAAAACGCTTCCCCATGGATAAACTCAAAATTGACCAGTCATTCATCAAAGATATTGGGCTGGGCGGTGATGATAGTGCCATTGTCAAAGCCATTATTTATTTGGGCCACAGCTTGAATTTACGCGTGATCGCCGAGGGCATAGAATCATCGGCGCAGATGGAGTTTTTAACTGAAAATAATTGCGATGAAGGTCAGGGTTTTTATTACGGTACACCGCTAAGTCCCGAGGACTTTAGAAGTCTCGTTGAACAGCACAATAACCCTCATCTCTCAATTTGATTCCGCCGAAATAGAACATCGGTTTTACAAACGACACGGCATTCAAACAAACACATCCATAGCGATAAACTCTAACGCATTGTGATCTGGATCACGACAGAACAAAGCACTGCGACCAGACATGCTAAGTGTGTAAATCACTCCCGCTTGGTTTAATCGTCCAATCAATTTCGTCATATCAGACACGGCCAAAGCAACGTGGCGATCTCGTCCGCCGTGAGCCGGACGCTGCAATCCCACTTCCGGATCAGGCAACGCCATCAAATGTATTTGCTGGTTTACGCCGACGTCGTACCACACGCCGTCAAAACTCATCGTCGGGCGGCTTTGGTTAATCTTTAAGCCAAGTACACCTTCATAAAAAGCCCGCGCCCTAGTTAAATCGGAAGTTAAAAAAGTAGCGTGCAAAATTCCCGTGATCATCAAACTTGCACCGGGACAACTTTACTCGCCGCTAATTTCGCCCTGACACGCGCTTCATCGGTATTACTGCCCGTCGCCAACACCACACCCATACGGCGGCGCGTGAAAGATTCTGGTTTGCCGAACAAGCGAATATCGCTGCACGGCACACGCAGTGCGTCATCCACGCCTTTGAATGCAATGCCTTGTGCTTCATGTTGTCCGTAAATCACGGCGCTCGCCCCAGGTACGCGTAGACTGACATCGACAGGCAAGCCGAGTATCGCTCTCGCGTGCAGCTCAAATTCGCTCTGAAATTGCGAGCACATCGTTACCATGCCGGTGTCGTGCGGACGCGGGCTAACCTCGCTAAACCAAACCTCGTCGCCTTTCACGAATAATTCCACACCGAAGATGCCCAAGCCACCGAGGTCGTCCGTTACTTTTTTGGCTATCTCGCGTGAGCGTTGCAAAGCCAGTGGTGACATGGCTTGCGGTTGCCAACTCTCAACATAATCACCTTGCACCTGCACATGACCAATGGACTCGCAAAAATGTGTTTCTGTTATTCCATCTGCACCGATAGCACGTACGGTGAGCTGAGTGATTTCGTAATCGAATCGAATCACGCCCTCCACAATCACCCTGCCCTGATTCACGCGGCTGCCGCTGGCTGCATAGCTCCACGCTGCTTCGATTTCATCCGTGTTATCTACTTTAGATTGTCCTTTTCCTGATGACGACATCACAGGCTTGATGATGCACGGGTAGCCAATCTGTTCTATCGCAGCACGCATTTCTTCAAGGCTATCGGCAAAACGATACGGTGAAGTCGGCAAGCCCAATGTTTCTGCAGCCAAGCGGCGTATGCCTTCGCGGTTCATCGTTAGACGTGCTGCACGTGCGGTAGGAATAACGCGTGCTAAACCTTCGCTCTCAATCTGCTCCAACATCTCAGTGGCAATCGCCTCAATTTCAGGCACGATGAGGTGTGGTTTTTCTTGCTCAATCAGCGCGCGTAATGCCGCGCCATCTGCCATGTTAATAACGTGTGAGCGATGCGCCACTTGGTGTCCCGGCGCGTTGGCATATCGATCCACTGCTATGGTTTCCACACCAAAACGTTGCAGCGCGATGATGACTTCTTTGCCCAACTCACCGCTGCCCAACAACATCACACGCGTGGCGGAAGGACTGAGCGGCGTACCGATGATTACATTGTTTGTGAGAGTGGTCATATTGTGTCGAAGCGTGTATTTGGATTGCGTGAAATTATACAGATAGTCACCGTTTTTCTTGCGTATTAACAAGAGTAGTATGGAACACTCGTTCCAACTTCCAAGGAGCAAAATCATGACTAACATCGTGCAATTATTGGGTGACGAAGCCGAGCAACTATTGAACCATCGCTGTATAGGCATTCCGAAAGAATCACTGCACTTACCAGGCGCGGATTATGTGGATCGCGTAGTGGCAATGAAAGACCGCAAGGTCGGCGTACTGCGCAGCCTGCAAGCCTTGTATGGGCAGGGTCGCTTGGCGAACACGGGCTACCTTTCGCTGCTGCCCGTCGATCAGGGCGTGGAGCATTCCGGTGGCGCATCGTTCGCGCCCAATCCGATGTATTTCGACCCGGAGAACATCGTTAAACTCGCCATCGAAGGCGGCTGTAACGGTGTGGCATCGACGCTGGGCGTGCTGGGTTCAGTGGCTCGCCGCTATGCACACAAGATTCCGTTTGTGGTAAAAATCAACCACAACGAAATGCTCACTTATCCCAATATCTACGACCAAACGCTGTTCGCCAGCGTCGATCAAGCGTTCGACATGGGCGCAGTAGCAGTGGGTGCAACGGTGTTCTACGGTTCGGAACATTCACGCAGACAAATTCAAGAAGTATCCGCAGCATTTCAACATGCGCATGAACTCGGCATGGCAACCGTGTTGTGGGCCTATCTGCGCAACCCTGCCTTCAAGACTAGCGACAAGGATTATCACGTCGCCGCTGATCTTACCGGGCAAGCCAACCACCTCGCCGTCACCATCAATGCAGACATCGTCAAACAAAAAATGGCCGAGAATAACGGCGGATACAACGCCATAAAATTCGGAAAAACCAGCCCCAAAGTGTACAGCGAACTCACCACCGACCACCCCATCGACCTGGTGCGCTATCAAGTGGCGAACTGCTACATGGGGCGCGTCGGCATGATTAACTCAGGTGGTGAATCGGGCAAGGATGATTTGCATCAAGCCGTGCGCACCGCCGTCATCAACAAGCGCGCTGGCGGTATGGGGCTGATCTCAGGGCGTAAAGCATTTCAGAAACCGATGCAAGATGGCATGGCGTTATTGAATGCGATTCAAGATGTGTATTTGGATGAGGCGGTGACGGTGGCTTGATATAGACTTTAACCTTTAACCTAATACTTTTCCTCAGGATGCATTTTATATTGCAGTCGAAAAAAAGGCAGCCAAACCAGGCTGCCTTTTAAATTGCTGGCTGCGAAATCAATTTTTGATCGCTTCGATTTCAAACACCAGTTTCACGTCATCGCCCACTGCCGGCAAGCCATACTTAACGCCAAAGTCAGAGCGCTTGATTTGCGCGCTTGCCGCTGCACCGCATTCATCCTTTTTGCTCATTGGGTTTGTGCCGCAATTGAATGCGTCGATGTTTAATGTCACGGGCTTAGTCACACCTGAAATGGTCAGATTGCCATCCACGCTGGCAGGTGCATCACCTTTGAAATGCACGGCTGTGGATTTGTAAGTGATGGTTGGAAATTCTGCCGCGTTGAAAAAATCAGGTGACTTCAGGTGTTCATCACGCTTGGCAAACCCTGTACTGATTGACGCGGTTTTGATGGTGATGTCCACTGAGCCAGATTTCGCAGCGCGATCTAAAGTGATCTTACCGCTCGTATCGTCAAAGCGACCTTGCATGGTTGAAAAACCGAGGTGGTTGATGCTGAAATGCGGGTAGGTGTGGGCAGAATCAATTGTATAGCTATCAGCAGCAAAGGCGGTGAGGGGTAGGGCAATACTAAGTGCGAGTATGGATTTAAGCATGATGACTCCTTGAGTTGTAATTAAAATAAAACAAGCGTTTGAATGTGTAGCATAGCAATCGCAAGTGATGCTGTAAAGGGTTAACGTAAAATTGGCGGGTGCTAAAGCGGTACATCGCCAGCAGCACGCCATGTCACATACAGCGCACCTGCTACAAAAAGAAATGTGACGAAAGTCAGTAACAAAATTTGCACGCGGATAGATTGTTTAGGCAAAGGCACTAACCAAGCTGCAATCGGAATCCCCGCTAAAATGGCCAGCGCGTACCATGGCAGTTGCGCGCTGAGTACGGCAAGGCACCCCGTTAATCCGGCGATGAGTGCGATAGGCAAGGTGAACATGCGTCCAGTTGGCAGCGGTTGGTTGCTGATGAATTTAATCGCCAAATGTGCGGCTGCAGCTGACCCTAGCGCGAGCCCGAATTGACCGAGCAATGCTGATGCGCCAATTAACGCCGCTCCGCCAGTGCCGATGCCCAGTGCTGTTGCCGCGCAAGAGACGCGTAAAGCTTCTTTTTCCAATAACTTGTCCATACCCCAAACTAATACCGCGACGTAAGCTGCGCAAGCTGCACCCCATTGCAACATGATGTTGAGCTCTTGTTGTTGAAGGATGCGCTGTAATGTCCAAACAGCTGCAGCGCCGCTCAATGCAACGATCAGCCAGCTACGCCAAGTTGACATGGCTGAGCCAAACAACAGTCCCAGTGCTGCACTAAATATCCCCAGCCAAATAATTTTGCGCGAGGCGGTGAGTGGCTCGATACCAAAATCGCTGACTAGATAAACCGTTAGCGCAAAGCCTGCGATGATTGCCAATCCGCTCAAGCGAAGGCGCAGAAATAATTCGCTGATGATTAACGCAATTAAAAACGGCGCAAAGCCAGCTTGTACGGCGGGATGATTGAGCAATTCTTGCATGAAATATAGGTCTGTGTGGCAGCAAAAGGGGTGTGCAGTTTATCACTGTGGAAGCGGTACTTGAAATACGAATAAGCACCCCCATCTTGCCAAAACGCGGCAATGTCAGTGGTAAACTGTGCGCCGCCTATTTAGATATTTGGAGATAAAAGTATGAAACGAATTTTTTTGTTTATCGTGACCAACCTTGCGGTTATGTTGGTCATCAACGTAACGTTGCGCCTGCTCGGCGTAGATCGCATGTTGAACGAAAGCGGCGGCATTAACTTTAGCAACCTGCTGGTGATGTCCATGGTGATTGGTTTCGCGGGTTCGATCATTTCGCTGTTTATGTCCAAGTGGTCAGCCAAGCGCATGGTGGGTGCGCAAGTGATTGAGAATCCAGCCGACCCAACCGAGCGTTGGTTGGTCGATACCGTCAAGCGCCAAGCCTTATCGGCAGGCATCGGTATGCCAGAAGTGGCGATTTACGAAGCACCAGATGTCAATGCATTTGCTACAGGTTGGAATCGTAACAACGCATTAGTCGCAGTAAGCCGAGGCTTGTTGGATAACATGAGCAAGGACGAAGCTGAGGCCGTGCTTGCGCATGAAGTTAGCCATGTGGCAAATGGCGACATGATTACCTTGGCGTTAATTCAAGGCGTGGTGAACACTTTCGTCGTATTTTTCTCCAAAATAATTGGTCACTTCGTCGATCGCGTGATACTTAAAAATGACGGTCGCAATGGCCCAGGCATCGGTGCTTTTGTGACTGAAATCGCCGCTCAAATGGTGTTAGGCATATTGGCCAGCATCATCGTCATGTGGTTCTCGCGTCAGCGTGAATTTCGCGCTGATGCAGGCGGGGCATCATTGGCAGGTCGTGAAAAAATGATCGCCGCATTGGAGCGGCTGAAAATGAATCACGAACAAGCCTCTTTGCCCAAACAAATGGCGGCATCAGGAATCTCTGGTGGCAGCGCGATGGGTAAATTGTTTATGACCCATCCGCCGTTGGATGAGCGAATTGCGGCGTTGCGCGCAGCGCGTTAAAGCAACAAGCGATATAAAAGGCCTGCAAATACGCAGGCCTTTTATTTGTTGGGTCATGTGCGTAGTGTAGGAGCGAGCCTGGCTCGCTCCTACACTGAGGCTAATCTCTATAAAGTTTGGATTAAACCTAAATAATTCATTAGGGAAAAGCAGCGTCATTCCCGCGAAAGCGGGAATCCAGTCAGTTAAAAAGTCCCCACGAAGTGGACAGAACTTCGGTTTTGTCCGCGTCGCGGAATCCATTTTGTCACTGGATTCCCGCTTTCGCGGGAATGACGGTCTATTGAACTATCTGGATTAAATCAACGAACCTTGCTTCGCATCGCCGATTTCTTTTTTTGCTTCTTTGAAGGTCGTGCCGCCGTAGCTCATGTCGGGATAACGCGCTTGTTCTGCTCCTGACAACAGTCCTTCGATGGTGAGAATTTGAATTTTGGGAAACGCGCCGTGATGCGGGCTTTCGTAATAGCCTGCTGCGGCGGCTTCGGCGATCATCGGTTTGGTTGGCGGGGTGAGTGTGATGAATAAACCGATGGCGGCTTTTTCTCTATCCACATCGCCTTTCAACACCGCAATCATTTCACGTTTGACGTTTTCGCCGCCTTTCACCGAGACGACAATTTTGCCTGACTTGCCTTTGCTCACTTCAGGGAAAATCAATCCGTCGATGCCGCCATCCGCGCCTTTTTTGCCGCCCTTGAACGGTTGTGCGCGCACCAGTGACAACGCCCAAAATTGAAATTGATATTTGTCGCGCAACGCTAAGTTACGCGCCGATTCAAAATCTTTCGGTACACCAATCACTTCAAAGCCCTCTCCCCAACCCTCTCCCGCTGCTCCCCTATCCCCTTCGTGGGAG
>JABFRF010000174.1 GCA_013141315.1 Gallionella sp.
GTTGCAAGCAGCGCAGCACGTTGGTGAGTTGGCTGCCGAATTCGCGGGTGTGGATGGGATGTCGCCAGATTTCCGAGAGCGGAGTTTTGCCGAAGGATTGGTTTTTGTTTTTGTTTAATTGCGCGGCCACTTCCGCTTGGCAGCAAGGCACGAGTACGATGAATTTTGCTTGTTTGTGCAGCGCGAATTTAATCGCGTCATCGGTGGCGGTATCGCAGGCGTGTAGCGCGGTGACGACATCAATGTGTTGCGGTAAGAGCGGCGAGTGGATGGATGCTTCGACCGATAGATTGACGAATGACATGCGTGCAAAACCGAGCTTTTCTGCCAAGGCTTGCGATTTTTTCACCAACTCTGCGCGGGTTTCGATGCCGTAAATATGTCCCGCTTCACGCGCTTTGAAAAATAGGTCGTAAAGAATAAATCCCAAATAAGATTTGCCTGCACCGTGATCTGCCAGCGTCAAGTTAGGATTGCTCGACAGCACTTCATTGAGCAGCGGTTCGATGAAATGAAACAAGTGATACACCTGCTTGAGCTTGCGCCGACTGTCCTGATTGAGCTTGCCGTCGCGCGTGAGGATGTGCAGCTCTTTGAGCAGCTCAATAGACTGATTGGGTTTGATTTCGGGGATGAGGGTCATTCAGGGTGTCTCTAAAAATTAAAGTTGCGTCGTTCCCGCGAAAGCGGGAATCCAGCGTTTTTATTAGAAGGGCTTTGTCCTTGCTTTGCAAGGGAATTTTTTTTCTAAACTGGATTCCCGCTTTCGCGGGAATGACGAATTATTAGAGGTTTCATTAAAGTAATTCAATACCAAATCGGCGTACTACCAAAGCAAATAGCCCGAAACAAATCACGGTAATGGCAACGCTCGCCAGCATGGTTGGCCAGAAACCTATGCGCGGCAAGAGTGCGGGGAAGGCGAGGAACAACGGCAAAGTAGGGATGACATACCAGAAGGTGTACCACGCATGATTGGCGATTTTTTCTTCTGATTGATTCTCGACATACAGCCAGATCAGGGCTAATAGCGTGACGAGTGGGAGTGCCGCGACGAAGCCGCCGAGCTTGTCACTGCGCTTTGCCAGCTCAGAAACCAGTACGACGACTGCGGCGGTTAGGAAATACTTGGTAACAATCCAAGTCATATTTCAACGTGCGGGTTATGCGACGGGTACAGGCACTTTTTTAGGTTTTTTAGCTTCTTTGTTTTTACGCTGCTGTCCTTTAGCCATGATGATTCTCCTTGTATTGTGGAGTTCGCATAGTAATACGGGCGGCGGGCTTGTGCAGCTAAAAATTAGCCAAATTTTATTTTCATCACTAGCACCGCGCCTGCCAGAAGGAGCGTGATGGTGTTAGCGATAATGATAGGCCATGCGTCTAACATAATGCCGTAAGCCAGCCATAGCGCAACACCGAGTGTGAACATTGCGTACATGCTGAGTGAGATATCGGCAGTGTGGCGGGTGTGCCACACTTTCCAAGCTTGCGGAATGAAAGAGATGGTGGTGAAAGTGGCAGCCGCAGAGCCTATCCAATCAATGCTATTCATTGTTTGTGGTCATGCTCATCGACAGCCCAGAGTTGGTGTGAATCAAGCAACAAGCGATAGCGCGATTCATTGGCATCCAATTGTGCAAGTGTTTCGGCGAGTGAAGCATCGAGTGCGTAGCGGCGAGCGGCGAGGCTATCGGTTAAGCTGCCTTCGCCCAAGCTGTATGCTTTGCTGACTAACAAGGCATTGTTCCGCATGGCGATGGCTGCTTCGCGGGCTTTTTGCCAATTGGTGTAGCTGTTGACGGCTTGACGATAAGCACTATTCACATCACTTTCCAAACGGCGGTGAACAAACGCGAGTTGATCCGCTGCTATGTTGGCTTGTTGCGTAGCGATCTCTGCTATGGCATTGCGTTGCCCAAATGAGAGCGGGACGCTGACATAGACACCCGCTACTTTTTCACTGCCACCCACTTCGCTGGAAAAGCGCGCGCCCACTGTAGGATCGGGAATTTGATCAGCGTGGCTGCGTTGCGCTAACAGCTGTTGAACGTGATTGTGTTCTATAGCCATGCCCAGTTCGTGATTGTCGTCCAAGATGCGTGCTTGCCAGTAGGCATAGTCATTTACGATGGCTTCGGGGGTTGTAGGTGATAAATCGTCTTCCAATTGAATCGTGGGAAACTCACGGCGTAACGCATTGCTGGCAAGTTGCGCACGCAGTTGTGCCTGCTGTGAAGACACAATGGCTTGTGTCACCATGACTTGCGCCTGATTGAGTTCCATCTTGGCGGCATCGCCTGCTTTGATACGCTTTGTCACGGTATCAACCTGCTTTTGGTAAAGGTCGATTTGATTTAACCACAAGTTCACTTGTGCTTGCTCGCGTTCCCAATCAAACCAGAGTTTTAACAATAGCCGCCCAGCTTCATGCCGCGCATCCCCCAGGGCAAAATCAGCGTGTGCGACATTTGCCATGCCGATCTCTTGGTCGAGTGTCACTTTATTGGGCAGGCGCAAGGGGCGCTCCAAGGCCACATCCCACTCGCCGAGCTTTTGTCCGGTGCTGCTGACACTACGTCGCGCAGAGCCTGCGCGCAAATTGAACTCGTAATTGCCACTATTCCATTTTCGCTGGTTGGCTTGTTCAAGTTTTAAATTGCTCGCGGCATTTAACACCATCACGTGATTGTCCAGTGCACTGGCGACATTCGAAGCAGGTGGCAGGTCTGGCATGTCAAGTTCTGCAGCACAGGCAAAGCCACCGGAAAGGACGAGCAGTAATATGGATTGCTTAAATAGTTGTATCTTGTTCATGCCAATTTTCCAAACTCGAGAACGGGCATAATCCAGTAAGCAATTTCCGAATTAGGCTCTATGCTTTTAAGATGACGAATCAACTCATGCGCGTCGTCCAAATTCATTACGGATTGTATTTTGATGCGTTGCGAACGCCCGCGCACTTGCTCAATCATGGAGTGTAAAATTTCTTTCTGGCTGCCGCCTTCAATATGGCTGACTGAGAAGCCATATACCCATTCAGGATGCTCTATCAAATGGTCGAGCAAACGTTCTTCGAGAGAGCGATGACACACCAGTGTCAAATAACAATTCATGTCTTTCATATTGGCTTTCTAACTGTTTCTAGTCCAAAGCGACGATACAAAATTGGCAACATAATCAGCGTCAACAAGGTTGAGCTAATCAGTCCACCAATCACGACGACAGCGAGTGGTTTTTGAATTTCTGAGCCTGGGCCAGTTGCAAATAATAGGGGTAATAAACCAAACGCAGTGATGCTTGCGGTCATTAGCACAGGGCGTAGCCTGCGCTTTGCACCTTCAAGCACGACTTGGCCGATATCCAAGCCTTGCTCGTGCAGTTGGTTAAAGTATGAAACCATCACTACGCCATTGAGCACGGCGATACCTAGCAATGCAATAAAGCCTACCGAAGCAGGTACAGACATGTATTGCCCGCTCACCCATAACGCGATTACACCCCCTATCAAAGCGAATGGAATGTTGGTTAGCACTAAGACCGCCTGCCGTACTGAACCAAAAGTGGCGAACAGCAACATGAAAATCATGCCGAGCGCGATTGGGACGACGACCGCCAAACGTGCAGCAGCGCGCTGCTGGTTTTCAAATTGTCCACCCCAAGTGATGCGGTAGTTGTCGGGTAATTTGATTTGTGTTGCAACAGCGGCTTTAGCTTCCTCGACAAAACCCACTAAATCTCGACCTCGCACATTGCTTTGTATTACCACCATGCGCTGACCATTTTCACGATCTACTTTCACCGGACCATCCACACGTTCCAATTTTGCCACTACCGAGAGCGGGACATTTTGTCCGTTGGGTAGGGGCAAAGTGAGGGCGGCGAACAATGCTGGCGATTGTTGTATTTCAGAATCGCCTCGAACTAATAAGGGCGTACGGCGACCTTCTTCAATGACCATACCAAGCTGTTGACCTTCGATCTGGCTGCGTAGCGAGCCGCTGATATCATCTACTGTCAGTCCCAAACGGCCAGCGGTAAGTTTGTCTATTGCCACGCGGTAGTACTGCACACCACTGTTTTTTACGGTAAACACATCTTCGCTGCCTTTGATGCTTTGCAAAGTTTTAACCATTTTTTCGGCGGCGTCGTTGAGTGTATTTAAATCCGTGCCAAAAATTTTAATCGCCACATCGCCGCGTGCGCCAGTTAGCATTTCCGACACTCGCATGGCGATGGGTTGTGTGAAGCTGTATTCGATACCCGGGAAATCTTCCATGACTTTGCGCACGCTATCGACGATGGCGGTTTTATCTTTATTGCGCCATTCAGCCTGCGGTTTGAGTACCAGGAAATTGTCGGTTTCGTTTAAGCCCATCGGGTCTAAGCCCAACTCGTCTGAGCCAGCGCGCGATACCATACCCTTGATTTCGGGCACTGCTTTTAGAATGGCTCTTTGAATACGTTGATCCATTTCAGCAGTTTGTGCGAGGCTGATAGAGGGCAGTTTTGATACTTGCATAATCAGATCGCCCTCGTCCATTTCCGGCATAAAGGCTTTGCCGATGAGCGTGTAAATGCCGCCTGTAACGACCAACATACTGACCGCAGCGATGATGACGATGCGCTCCTTTTGCAAGGCGCGCTGTAGCAGCGGCACATAGACTCCCATTGCTTTTCGGACTAGCCAAGGTTCTTCGTGGCTGGCTTCTTTCAGCAGAAATGAAGCTAGCATCGGCACGATGGTAAGCGACAACAGCAACGATCCTGCCAAGGCGAAAACAATCGTCAGCGCAACGGGAATGAATAATTTCCCTTCCAATCCTTGCAGCGTCATTAGCGGTAAGAATACAATGATGATGATCGCTACCCCCGCTGCAACGGGCGTAATTACTTCCTTTGCAGCACGGTAGATAACATGTAGATGCGGAATGTGATCACGTTTATTGGCAAGATGATTGATGATGTTTTCAACCACTACGACCGCGCCATCTACCAACATGCCGATGGCAATGGCCAGACCACCCAAGCTCATCAGGTTGGCGGACATGCCGAATTTTTGCATCAAAATAAACGTAATGAGAACGGCCAAGGGCAAGGTGAGTGCCACTACCAGCGCGGCACGCAGATTACCCAAGAACAATACCAGTAACACCACCACCAATAATATGGCTTCCATTAAGGCTTCGGAGACGGTGGCAACAGCGCGTTCAACCAAGCTGCCGCGATCGTAAAAAACTTTGGTCGTCACGCCTGCGGGTAAAGTTGGCGCAAGTTCTTCTAATTTTGCACGTACGCCATTCACAACTTTTTGAGCATTTGCTCCGCGCAAGCCGAGTACCAGCCCTTCCACTGCTTCACCTTTGCCATCTTTGCTGACCACGCCATAGCGTGTAAGGCTGCCGATGCGAACTTCTGCCACATCGCCAATGCGAATCGGATTGCCACCAGTGCTGGTGATGACAATATCGCGCAAGTCTTGCAGGCTTTTTACGCTACCTTCAGCGCGCACCAATAATGCCTCATCGCCGTCACTGATGCGTCCCGCACCGTCGTTGCGATTATTGGCTTGCACTGCATTTTGCAACATAGCGTATGAGATGCCGCGTGCCGCCAGGGCAGTGTGATCAGGGACGATTTCAAAGCTGCGTGCATGACCACCCAAGGAATTTACATCCGCCACACCAGGCAAGGTGCGCAGCGCGGGGCGTATCGTCCAATCCAGTATGGTGCGGCGTTGCTCCAGGGAAATGCCTTCACCTTCTACGGTGAACATAAACATTTCGCCCAGTGGCGTGGTAATTGGCGCAAGTCCACCCGCGACATCGCTAGGCAAATCTCTCAGGACGTTGTTTAGTCGCTCTGCGACTTGTTGTCGCGCCCAATAAATATCGGTGCCATCATTGAAATCAATGGTGATGTCGGCAATCGCGTATTTGGAAATAGAGCGTAATAGACGTTGATTGGGAATGCCCAGCATTTCCACTTCAATTGGGGTGACGATGCGTGCTTCTACTTCCTCCGGTGTCATGCCTGGTGCTTTCATAATCAGCTTGACTTGTGTGGAAGAAACATCGGGAAAGGCATCTATGGGTAAGTCGCGAAATGAAACGATGCCCGCGCCAACCAACAATAAAGTCAGTGCGCCCACCAGCAATCGCTGCGTGAGCGAAAATTCAACTAATTTGGATAGCATCTATTCGCCCCCGCCCACACCCATCGTGCTGGATTTCAATGCTGATACGCCGCGTAGTGCAATTTTCTCATCACCCTTGAGTGCGCCGCTGATGACGCTGTTTTGTGCGCCTTCACCCAATACCTCAACAGGTTGCGGACGGAATCCTGTTGGAATCTCGACGAATACAAAGGCTTTGCCAGTGATGCGTGCAATCGATTCCTTGGGGACTTCCCACTGGGGAACGCCCTTGCCATTGGTGGTGATGCTGGCCTCAACCATTTGATTGGGGCGTAGATTCTCTGTGCCTTGATTGATGATGGCACGCAGCAAAATGGTTTGGTTGGCACCGGTCAAGCTGCGTCCGATCGCAGTTAATTTGCCACTCGCGTGCAAACCCGGGATGCTGATGGTTGCCCCCACTTTCAGGCCGGACGTCATGGTTAACGGTGCTTGAATTTCCAAGCCCAGGGGATGGAGCTTGGCAATTTTAAATAACGGGACAGCGGCATCTAAGCGCTGTCCTGCACTGGCGGACTTTTCTAGCACCACGCCATCTATAGGGGAGTTGATCGTCAATACGCTGCTCAGGTTGTTGCCCGATTGCAATTGCCCGATAGCAGCGTCTGACATACCCGAGAGTCGCAGCATTTGCTTGCGCTCGGCCAATATCGCTTGAGCTTCAGTCGCCGCACCTTTGCTGACCCGATACCGGCTTTCAGCAATGATGCCATCTTTCCATAATGATTCGTCCCGGCTTAAATTTTCTTTTGCGAGCTGGCTTTGGACAGTTGCTTGCAACAGGCCACGTTGTGCTTCTGCCAGTGAGGGGCTTTGCAAACGCGCAATCGGCTGGCCTTTTCTCACGCTGTCACCCACGCCAACCAAAGTTTGTTCAACCAATGCTGCCAGAGGGGTGCTGATCACAAATAGCTGGTTGCTGGGAACGATGACCTGCGAGGGCAATCCGGATACTTCACCGGATTGTTTTTTGGGTAGGGCTAACGTCGTGATACCCAACGATTCGATCTGTTTGCTATTCAGTGTAATGTCGGTTGCTGCGATTGATAGTTGAGATGCACTGCAAGTGATCAAGCCAAAAATAACGGAAATAAATTTCATTAAAACTCCAGAAAATTGTGCCGGACAAACTTAATAAGGGTAGGGGAATAGATATGCGTTGCAATTGAAGGTTGATTTCAATACTTGAAGAATCACGATTTTGTTATTCAACTCAGAGCTTTTTAGAGCACATTCTGTATTATACGGTTGGCTGCCCACAACGCCCTGTCTGACTTGAGTTTACGCAATAAGTTCATTGCGCAACTTAAGAAATAAATAGCCTGCACCCACATTAGCCGCATGCCCCAATCGCGCCACAGCTGGTACAGAATTCACAGCCATCTTTTTTGATCAGGGTGGCATTGCCGCATTCTTTGCACACTTTGCCGGTCAACGGTTTGATGCCTGTCGGCTTGATTTGTCCGCTTGGAATCTCAAGCACGCCCATCTGTTGTATTGGATAGCCGCTCTCATCAAGGATGCCGAGCATGGCGTAGCGATGGATGATGAGCTTGGCAACATAGGAAACGGTAGAGGGGTAGCTTTCCATTTTGACCCCACCCGGTACACGAGCCATAAAATCGCCCAATGGCTCACCGAAATTGAGCAACTTGCGCAGCTTCATGCCTATCCATGCCGGGTCGATAACACGCATGTCGAGACTCAATAATTTGCACAATCCATCCAACGCGCGCGGATACACGCCTGAAAGCCACATTGAATAGGGGCGACGCTGTCCGTCTGGCAACACCAGTTCTTTTAAACCCAGCACAAAATCATCGCCACTACCGGCATTCGATACATCGACCGTCCAGCTCATGGTGCCATCCGTGCCTGTTTTGGGCTCTTTCTTGGCGAACAACGCATCCATCATGGGTGTGGTCACGCTATCGGTGATTTCAAGCGCGCCTAATTCTTCGATGCGGAATTTCAGCAGATGCGCGAATGCAGCTACCAAACTTGGCATGCGCATCACGTCACCGTTGGGTGGCATCGGCATAGTAAAAGCATCGTCACCCGCAGTCTTCATCAGCATTTCCAGCTTCATGCGTATCCACACCGGATCGCGTGTACGGAGATCCATGGATAATGATTTTGCCAATGCGCCGAGACCGCGCGGTTGTTCCGAGCCATTCACCCAGACTTCAAAGGGGTGGTTGCAACCATTCTTGGTATGCGAAACAAATGCAACGAAACTGCCCAAGGGGTGCTTGACCACTTGAGAAACCCAACCCTCGCTGCCGCCCGGCAAGGCAGGGCGACCCGGCCAGCGCAATGAGGCGAGAGCGGGTTTGGGTGCCGCTTCAAGCATGATGCGTCTATCCTGGTCGAACACGAAATCCTGTGGCTGTTCGGGAATGCCAGAATTATCGCGCAGCGATTCGTTTGCCCTTCCTCCCACTTGCGGGGGAATGTTTGATAAGGGGCTGCTGCTAACTGGCGTAACCGACAATACTGATCCCAATACGCTATTGGGACGATAGGTTGCCAAGCCTTTCAGTCCGGCTTTCCACGCTTCGGTGTAAAGGTGCTGGAAATCTTCATAGGGATAATCCGCCGGGACGTTGACAGTCTTGCTGATCGAGGTGTCAATGAACGGGGCAACGGCAGCCACCATTTTCATGTGATCGATAGCACTGATCTCGAGTGCGGTGACAAAAGCGCGCGGCAGATTGTCCATATCGCCACCCATTTTTTTGTACTCACGCCAGGCGTGATCTTCTACCGCATAATCTTTGGAGCTGCCATCAGCCATGCGTTTTTTGCGCGTGTAGAACCACGAGAACGCTGGCTCAATACCGTTGGAAGCATTGTCGGCAAAGGCCAGCGAGATCGTGCCGGTTGGTGCGATGGACAGCAGGTGACTGTTACGGATACCGTGTGATCGTATTTTGTTTTTTAACTCGTCAGGCAGTCGCGAGGCGAAGTGTGGTTCAGCGAGATATTGATTGGCATCCAACAGCGGAAACGCACCGCGTTCAATCGCCAAATCCACCGAAGCGAGATACGCCTCGTCGCGCATGATGCGCGTGATGTCGGTGGCGAAGGCGCGTGCCTCATCGGTGTCGTATCGTTTGCCTAACATGACCAACGCGTCGCCCAGCCCTGTAAAGCCTAACCCGACGCGGCGTTTGTTTTGTGCCTCTTGGTGTTGTTCGGGTAGTGGCCATGCAGTGACATCCAACACGTTATCCAACATGCGCACCGCAGTACGTACCAATTGTTTGAACGGTTCGTAGTCGAAGCCCGCGTGATTAGAGAACGGATTTTTCACCATGCGTGTCAAATCAATCGAACCGAGACAGCAGCAACCGTAAGGCGGCAGCGGCTGTTCAGCGCAAGGGTTGGTGGCTTCGATTACTTCACAATAAGACAAATTATTGTCGCGATTCATCAGGTCGATGAACAACACGCCAGGCTCGGCATGGTCGTAAGTGCTTTCAATGATCTGATTCCATAAATCCGTAGCACGGATGGTGCGATAAACCCACTTGCCATCGGCGCGCTGCGTCGCACCTTGTTCGATGAGTGTATCGGATGGTTTGGCGATATGCACCAACTCAAAGTCTTGGTCGGCTTCCACTGCTTGCATCAGCACATCCGTTACACCGACCGAAATATTGAAGTTACGCAAGTCGCCTTGATCTTTGGCGCGGATAAATTTTTCGATGTCGGGATGGTCGCAGCGCAACACACCCATCTGCGCGCCACGCCGCGCACCAGCCGACTCAACGGTTTCACAGGAACGATCAAACACACGCATGTAAGAAATGGGTCCGCTGGCTCGAGAATTGGTGCCTTTGACGTGTGCGCCCTCGGGACGGATGGTGGAGAAATCGTAACCTACTCCACCGCCACGGCGCATGGTTTCGGCAGCTTGTTGCAACGCATCGTAGATGCCCGGTTTGCCATCGCTATGGCCGGAGATCGCATCGCCCACAGGTTGCACGAAACAATTGATCAATGTCGCCTGTATCTTTAAACCGGCGGCTGAGTTGATGCGCCCGGCAGGAATAAAACCGTTTTCCTGCGCTAGAAAAAAAGCCTCTTCCCATTGGGTACGCTGTTCGGAATTTTCGGCTTGCGCCAAACCGCGCGCAACGCGGCGGCGTACATCCTGTACAGATGATTCGTCGGCTTCAGCGTATTTTTCCAGCAGAACTTCGGTGCTGATTTCTTGTGTCATGTCGTGGCTCCTAGTTGGCAAATAGATTGACCAAGCCATCTAATCCGACAAAATTCAGCGCATAGCTGGCCTGTTCGCGCACTATCGGCTTGGCATGGTAGGCAATACTGATGCCGGCTTGCGCCATCATCTTTAAATCGTTGGCACCGTCACCCATAGCGATTACCTGTTCTGGTTTGAGTTTCAATGCGTCACGAGTCTTTACCAGAAAATCAGCTTTGGCTTGCGCATCGACGATGTTACCCAACACTTGACCGGTTAACTTGCCATCCATAATTTCTAAAGTATTCGCGTAAGCAAAATCCAAGTTGAGGCGCGCTTTCAGACGTTCGGTGAAAAATACAAACCCACCCGATACCAACAGCGTTTTGATGCCGTATTTTTTCAACGCGGCCAGCATGATTTCCGCGCCGGGGTTGAGCTTGAGACGTTCATCATAGACGCGCTGTAGTGCGCTTTCATCCAAACCTTTCAGTAATGCCACACGGCGGCGCAGGCTTTCGGCAAAGTCTATTTCACCGCGCATGGCAGCTTCGGTTATTTCAGATACCTGAGGCTTCAAGCCCTGCATATCGGCGATCTCGTCTATGCACTCGATGTTGATCAGCGTCGAATCCATGTCCATTACCACCAGCCCGAAACCCGCTAAAGTTTTACTGTTATCCACATAGCCGTAATCAAGTTGATTGCCTATGCAGTATGAGGCGATGTCCAAATGAGGTTGAGTGTCCGTTAATCGGTACGCATACTTACTGGTGCGTTCGCGGTGCTGACACTTCGACAATTCAGCCAGGTGGCTTATTTGCTTTTGAGGAATAGTGTCTGTGGATTGAATAACAAGGTTCATGGAATGGGTTCGAATATATTTAAAGAGTGTCGCGTGAAGCGGGAGCATTTTAATGCAGATTGCGAGTGGGAAATGCTGGACGATCGACATTAGGGATGGCGCGTTCCAAGATGAAATTTGCAACCCCCCGCAGTGCATTTTAAGCGCGGCGTTGTTCGCTTTCGTAAATGGCTAGCCAAGCGAAATAATCTGGAATGGACATAGGTTTGGCAAAGTGAAAGCCCTGCAGCATTTCTACGCCCATCGAGGTAAGTAACTCGGCTGTGCGCCGGTCCTCTACGCCCTCTGCCACACAGCTTAAATTCAATGATTTGGCAATCGAGATGATTCCAGTCGCCATACTGTGCCCGGTTTTTTCGTGAATACGCTTGATGAATGAAATATCCAATTTGAGTTCATTGGCGGGGATTTCGTGAAGTTGCGATAGGGAGGAATAACCCACGCCAAAGTCGTCAATTGAAATACCAAAGCCTTGGGCATCCAACTCTGCAATTCTTTCACGCGCATACAAAACTTCTGACAATGCCAGATTTTCAGTGATCTCCAGCATGATGCGGCTAGGTAGCACTTTGGCACTGGCCACATCATCAAGGAGTTGCTGGACAATATTGTTGGAAAATAATTGTCGCTTGGAAAGATTGATCGACAGACGCAGCTCAACCGGCAAGTTGGCCAATGCTTGGAAGGCTTGCCGCCATACCGATTGCCCAAGCTTGTCAATCAACCCCAAATTTTCTGCCATCGGGATAAATACGGTTGGTTCTACCCAGCCATGTTCGGCTTCATGCCACCTAGCCAAAGCTTCAACTCCGACCACATCACCGGTTTGGGCTGAGAAAATCGGTTGTATCCAGCATTGGATTTGATCATGATTAACCGCATGCACCAGATTGCTTTGTAGATAGAAAGCTTCTTTGCCAGACTCTTGATTCGCGATGGCGGTGAAAAATTGGATGTTATTGCGGCCTTGGGCCTTGGCATGGAACATCGCACGGTCTGCTTGTGCCAGTAACATTTCACTGTCATTGGCATCATTGGGATAGATGGCGAAGCCTGCGCTAAAGGTGAACGGGAAATCGGTACCATCGATGGTGATGTGTTCACGAGTTAATGCAGATAACTTTTGTGTGATTTCTTTGGCATCTTCTACGGTATTCAGGTCGGGACACAGCACCACAAATTCATCGCCGCCCCAGCGTGACAAAGTGTCTGAGCCGCGCAATGCAGATGCCAGTCTTGCCGAGACTTCTTTAAGTAACAGGTCGCCCACTTTGTGACCGAAGTTGTCATTCACTTGTTTGAAATGATCGAGGTCGATAAATCCCAGCGCAACTTTTTGTCCGCTACGTGCAGCACGGCTGAGTGCCATATCCATTCGGTCTTCAAGCAATACACGATTGGGCAAGTCGGTCAGTGCATCATGCAAAGCCATGTGGCTGATTTGACTCTCTTGCGTGTGGGTGGTGGTGATATCGCGCACCATGCCCCGGATGCACACCACTTTATTGTTTTGCATCACCGCTGCGAAGCGACCTTCAACCCATAAAAATTTGTTGTAATCGTTTTGACGATAGATGCGGAATCGAATGGTGATTTGATCTTTTTGCTCATAGGCCAATGACCTGATTTGCTCGAGCAACTCAGGTCTATCTTCGGGATGGACGCAATTATTGATGTTGCCCGAGGTTAACTCGGTTGTCCCGGTGAAGGCCTTCCATGCATCGGTGGCGCGCAACAAGCGTCCATCTATGGAAAGCTCGATCACCGCATCCTGCAATAACTCCAAGGTTTGCAGGTAGGCTTGTTGCTCTTCGCTGTGAATCACTTCTGATGACATCAATGAGGACAGCGCCTGGGCAACCATGCTAATTTGATCGTCTTCACCTGCGTCAGCATGGAGCAATAACCGATCTGTCTCAGCCGAAATTTCATTGGATTGTTGGTTTTTGAAATGCATAGTCGCATTGGCCAACTCGCTCAATCTACTGCCGATCTTCCTCAGCCAGTGGCCGAGTACCATGAATATCAAGACGCCAAATAGCAACGTGATGGATAGCGTTGCGATGAGCATGGTGGATAAGGGAAACTCATTTTGTAGCGGTAAGCGTGCAACCAGTTTCAATGGCAGCGTGATGCCCGGACGAATGGTCACCTCGGTCAAATCTATACTGCCTTCTTGTTGCTTTACCCCATCGACCACATATTCCGAATAATTTTCCTTGCTTGGAACGTACGAAAGCTGGGCGGCATTGCCAGTCGAGCTAACCAAAGGACGATTACCCAATGCTAAAAAAATATTGGTATTGGGCGGACTTAGATTTTTGAGAATTTCGGTATCCCATTCTTTAAAGAAATGCACATTGATGCCATCATCCGGCATTCGGGTAATTTTTTTGATTTGTGAGAAAACCTCATCATGGTCACCATCCAACCATAGTGGATCAGTATCTTGCAGCGCAGTTTGCCAATCCGGCTTATCTTTGGCCGGCCAGTAGTCATAAATAACCTGGCCAGTTTTAGCATTGCTGACGACCACACCTTCAAACATCATGCTGTTAGATTGGGCAGTAAAAAATTCCTTTAATTTTTCACCGCGTTGCGGTTCTGGCAAAGCCAGCATGCCTGACCACTCCAAAGTGCTAACCAAGTTGCTGGCGTCTTCGTCTAATGAGGCCTGATGATCTTTGATGCGCGGTAATAAATAAGACAACTGATCATCCACCACGGCGTGATTAACTTTTTCAGTTTGATTTTGATAAAGCAAAATCACCAGTCCGCAGATGATGATGGAAAATAATACCAGTAATAGCAGCAGCCTGCGGTTAAATGCCTGTCGCAGCGTGGTCTGATTCTGGTTGTAGGCGTAACGCTTCACTAGATTGCCCCTGAAGTGAAGCGCACTGTAAAGCGACATGCAAGGTTTGAATTTAGGGGGAAGAGGTTGAGAAATCGTTTTGTTACTGACAATAGCGTTACATTCCACGAACATTGTTTGGAAATTATATATTGTCGTATTTGCAAAGCATCATTCATAAGTTAGGTTAGGAGAGTCTTGGTAATGCATTGAGAATGCATAGTATTGTTTCAATTTGTTAAAATATCATCATGCGCTATTGTTTCAGAGACTGTAATTTTCTGCAATTTAATATGAGTCTTTGAAGGTTGCGGCTATCTATTCCAATAATAATTTTTGGTCGTGTTGCCCCCGCATCGCTTTGCAGTCCCCATTCCTTAATGATTCATGGTTGGATACTATTTTTTTGACTAGGGCTTGTCATGGCATTTGGCGACTTTTTCAATGGATGCTCTATCCTGTAGAAAATCACCTATAGGCAGGATGTTTGTACCGCAGATGAGTTTTGCGCACGAGCGGAACTAGGTTAGTTCACCAAAGAAATTCCTGATTGCCAACACACGCTGCTGCAAATCCCCATACTTCAAATCAATCCGTAGTTTGTCCTGCCCGGCCATTTTGATGTGGCGCTTACTTTGAATGAGCGTGATAATTTTCATTGGGTCGATAGGGGGGTTAGGCACAAACTGGATAACGATAGCTTCCGACGATGCATCCACCTTGCTGATGCCCAGCGGTTTGGCGAGGATACGTAGCTGATGGCTGTCGAGCAATGTCTGCGCGGGTTCGGGTAATAAACCGAAGCGATCGATGAGTTCTTGATGCATCTCATCCAAATCTTCCTGCGTGTTGCAACTCGCCATACGTTTGTAGATGACCAGCCGTTGGTGAATGTCGCCGCAGTAATCATTAGGTAATAGAGCAGGTGTGTGCAGATTAATCTCGGTAGTCACGCCTAATGGGTGCGCCATGTCCGGCTCTTTGCCTTGCTTGAGCGAGGCGATGGCGGCGGCGAGCATGTCGTTGTAGAGACTAAAACCAATCTCCTGCATTTCGCCGCTTTGCGATTCGCCCAGCACTTCGCCCGCGCCGCGTATTTCTAGATCGTGCATGGCGAGGAAGAAGCCGCTGCCCAGTTGCTCCATCGCTTGGATTGCTTCCAATCGTTTCTTCGCTTGAGCGGTAAGACCTTCCATGTTGTCCACCAACAGGTAAGCGTAGGCTTGGTGGTGAGAACGTCCAACGCGGCCGCGCAACTGATGTAACTGCGCAAGGCCAAAGCGGTCGGCTCGATTCATGATGATGGTGTTGGCGGTGGGTACGTCGATGCCGGTTTCGATGATGGTGGAGCACAGCAGCACGTTGAAGCGCTGATGTGTGAAATCGCGCATCACGGCTTCCAGATCGCGTTCTCCCATCTGGCCGTGCGCCACACGAATACGCGCTTCCGGCAGCAGTGCCTCCAGTTTTTCCAACATATTGTTGATGGTATCGACTTCGTTGTGCAGAAAGTAAACCTGCCCGCCGCGCTTGAGTTCGCGCAGCACGGCTTCGCGGATGATGCCCTGACTAAAGCCGCTGACGAAGGTCTTGATAGAAAGGCGACGTTGCGGCGCGGTAGCGATTACCGAGAAATCGCGCAAGCCTTCCAGCGACATCGCCAGTGTGCGCGGGATAGGCGTGGCGGTGAGCGTGAGTACATCCACCTCGGCGCGCAAGGCTTTCAATTTTTCTTTTTGCTGCACGCCGAAGCGGTGTTCTTCATCAAGGATCACCAAGCCGAGATTGTGAAACTTCACATCTTTTTGAATCAACTTGTGCGTGCCGATGACGATGTCCAGCTTGCCATCTGCCAGGTCTTTCAGCGATTGCGTTTGCTCTTTGGCGGAACGGAAACGCGACAGCTCGGCGATCTTGATAGGCCAATCGGCAAAGCGGGTGGAAAAATTCTGAAAGTGTTGCTCGGCGAGCAGCGTAGTCGGGACTAACACCGCGACTTGCTTGCCATCCATCACCGCGACAAACGCGGCGCGCAGCGCGACCTCAGTTTTGCCGAAACCCACATCGCCGCAGATCAGTCTATCCATCGGCTTACCGGATTGCAGGTCGAGCAACACCGCTTCAATCGCAGCGGCTTGGTCAGGAGTTTCTTCAAAACCAAAACCTGCCGAGAAGGCTTCGTAGTCGTGATAAGTGAGCTTGAAGGCATGGCCTTTGCGCAGGGCGCGTTGTGCATAAAGGTTGAGCAATTCGGCGGCTGTGTCACGCACTTGCAACATCGCGCGTCGTTTGGCTTTGTCCCACGTGCCTGTGCCCAGCTTGTGTAACGGCGCGGCTTCCGCCGCACCGCCGCTGTAACGACTGATGACGTGCAGTTGTGAAACTGGCACGTACAACTTGTCCTCACCCGCATATTCCAGCAGTAGAAATTCGTTTTCACCTTCGCCGAGGTCGAGATTTACCAAGCCCTGATAACGCGCGATGCCGTGTTGTTCGTGCACCACCGGGTCGCCCACTTTGAGCTCGGACAAGTCGCGCAACATGCCTTCCACATTGCTTTTCTTGGCGGCACGCACGGTGCGGCTTCTGGGCTGCGCGGCATACAACTCGCTCTCGGTGACGATGGCGAGTTGGTTGTCAGACAAAATGAAACCGCTCTGTACCAGTGCAGTACCGAGCATAAATTTTTCATTGCTGGCGAGGAAAGTTGCGTAGTCCTCGCATACAACAGGGGCGAGACCGTACTCTTTCAGATAGCCAGAAATAATCTCGCGACGACCGAGGCTGTCGGCGAGGAGGAGTACGCGTCCAGCGTAACTTTGCAGAAAATTCTGAAAGGCGTGCGTGGGAATGTCGGCGCGGCGATCTACGGCGATGGATGGAATCGTGGCGGTGGGGCAGAGTGTGAGGTTTTTAGGAATTCCCTCACCCTCTCTCCCAACCTCTCTCCCATCAAGGGAGAGAGGAGTTTGGCTTCCCTCTCCCCTTGTGGGAGAGGGACTGAGGGAGAGGGGGTTGGAAACAATATCCACCCTCCCAAATTCTTTAACCCGAATAAAAAACTGCTCCGCATCCAAAAACAATTCTTTCGTTTCCAGCAAAGGCCGTTGCGGATCACCGCGCAGCAAGTTGTAACGCGAAGTGGCATCTTTACCAAAGTTGGCAATCGCTTCGTCCACATCATGATGCAAACACAGTGTGGAATTCTTTGGCAGGTAGTCGAACAGTGTCGCGGTTTTTTCAAAGAACAGCGGCAAGTAATACTCGATGCCACTAGGGGCGATGCCCTTGCTCACATCCTTGTAGATGCGAGATTTGGAAGGGTCGCCCTCGAAGCGGTCGCGGAAATTTTGGCGAAAAGTTGCTTGGCCCTTTTCGTCCATCGGAAATTCACGCGCAGGCAACATGCGTATCTCAGGGACGGGGTAAAGGGTGCGCTGGGTATCTGCATCGAAAGTGGCGATAGTTTCAATCTCATCGTCAAATAAATCTATGCGATACGGCAGCACACTACCCATCGCAAACAGATCAATGATGCCGCCGCGCACACAGTATTCGCCGGGGGTGAGAACTTGCAACACGTGGCTGTATCCGGCAAAAGTAAGTTGCTCGCGCAATTGATTCACGTTGAGTTTTTCGCCGCGTTTGATAAAGAACGTGTAAGCCGCGAGATGCTCAACAGGCGGCAGCGGGTAGAGCGCTGTGGTGATTGGCACGATGACTACATCGCAGGCGTTGCTGCGTATATGGTGCAGCGTGGCAAGGCGCTCGGAGACTAAATCCTGATGTGGAGAAAAGTGGTCGTAAGGCAACGTCTCCCAATCGGGCAGTAAATGCACCCGTAGCTTGGGTGAGAAGAATGGAATCTCCTCCATCAACCGTTGCGCTTCCAAAGCATTCGCAGCGATGACCACGAGTGGGGCTTTCGTTTCTGCAAGTTGCGCCAATGCCAAAGCATCAGAAGAACCGATTAAATTGGTATAGCGAGGGCGGGAATGTTTGGACGAAAAAAGCATGAAAGAAATCGTGATGCGCTAAGGGCGTGCATTATAAGCGTCACGAAGGAATCCTTGTTGAGGGCATAAAACCTCCCGCCGAGTGGCGGGAGGTTTTTAGAGGGAGCTGTTTCGAACTTGACTGCTTAATTTGGCTACTACCAAACCCGTTTTACTCCGTAAGTATCAAACTGAAGATCGA
>JABFRF010000177.1 GCA_013141315.1 Gallionella sp.
CCCCTTGGATACCTTCATCATCAAGCCATCTTCCAGTGAATATTCCTTCCCACCGTAAGTAAACTTGCTAACGCCTTTGTATTTTTTAGATACCTCCAACCAAGCTGGCCCAACCAAGCGTCTGTAAACAGCATGACAAGCTGTACAGTTATTTTTTTTTGCTGATGCGGGTGCTTCAACTGAATAGGGAACGGTCGGTGCTGCCGCCACCGCAGCTGGCACGGCAGGCGCATCCGCCGCCATTACACTTCCTGCGACCAATAATCCTACTGCAATCATACTGCTGACTATAGCTTTCATAATTTCTCTCCGTTTGAAAATTAACGCGCCTCGAAACCACTTTAAAGATGAACGACTGGGTTCATTTTAGCATTGTTATTGAGCTACTTGCCAACCATGACTGCATCAATACTGACCACGCATTGACACAATATTGCAAAAACATATCCGCCAAACAAAAAAGCCGACTTGCGTCGGCTTTTTTGAGCAACAAACCTAAATTACTTCAGGCTCAATACAAACTGTACCAATGTCTTGATGTCAGCATCAGAAACTTTTGGTGAATTTGCTGGCATAGCCATCGTACCCCATGTGCCTTTACCGCCTTTAGCAACTTTTTCAAGCAACATAGCTTCTGCTTTAGCATCGCCAGCGTATTTTTTACCCACGTCAGCCCAAGCTGGTCCAACTACTTTTTTGTCGATTGCGTGGCAAGCTGTGCAACCGCTTTTCTTTGCCAACTCTGGCATGTCAGCAGCCATTGCGCTACCTGCAAACATCAAACCTGCTACTGCCATACTTGCGATAATTGATTTCATTTTCTCTCCAGTTTTTAATAGAATGCGACTTAATAAATTGCGAAGTTTTACCTTCGCGTAAGATTCTAAACAATTCCGCCGACTTTGCCAACCAACAATCGCCGCCAGCAAGTCCACAACGCGATGCAATTAAATTAAGTTGACAACAATCTTCACGTTCCGCAAAAACATGCAGTTACATAAGTTCAGCGTGATACTCAACCACCAAGCTATGCGCTGTACCAGCGGCAACCGTCACCACGTTCTCAATGGCATTGACCGATTCCACACATACCATTTCGCGCCAACCGTCGGATTGCCCCATGTCGCCCATCTTATTTGCCTTTTCAATCCACGGTGTCCACACCACAGTTGAAAGGCTGCCAGACTTGGTAATATGAATGCGACGCTTCAGTTTGTCGTCTTCAATTACGCATGTCGCAGTGGTGTTGATGTAAACGCGATCTGTCTCACTGGCAAAGCTAATTGCGCCAGCTTGCTCTTTAAGCACCGAGCCGCCCACCTTGTCCCAGTATTCACAGCCATCCAACCCTGTGACGCGCACTGCGCCGATGTCGCTGATGTGCAGATAGGTGTGCAAAGCCTCGCCAATTACAAAGTCAGTTGTGCCTGTATTTTCCGTGGTCAATTCCATACGCAGCATTTCGCCTATCGTCACAGTCAAATCAAGCTGCGAAGCGTGAGGCCACTGTGCGCGGGTCTTGTCGCTTTCTTCTAAACGCAATGTCAAACGTGTTGCGCCATTTGGCTCAGTACCTGATGCAATTACTCGCCAGGGAACAGTGCGGGCATAGCCATGTCCGGGGAAACTTGCTTCTGTAGCGTGTGCACCGAACCACGGCCAGCAGACCGGTGCGCCACCACGTATCGATTTGCCTTGCGCCAATTTTGCATCGCGCGACAACCAAACCACAGGCACAGCCTGACTTTTGGGCTGCCAAGTCATCAAGTGCGCGCCCTGCAAACACAGCGATGCTGTGGCTTGAGCATTGTGAATATCGGCGACAATCAAGCCGCTCGCATCTTCACGAAAACTAAGCTGGTCTTTAATGCCGAATTGAGTGTTAAGTTGTTGTGCGGTAGTCATAGTTGCATCCTCTAATTTGTTTTGAATTTGAATGGTGTGTTGAGAAGCCCGTATAATCAACCGCTCAATTCTACCGCATTCAATCATGCTCGTTTACCCGCACATCAATCCTATCGCATTGCAACTTGGCCCGCTCGCTATCCATTGGTATGGACTGATGTATCTAGCAGGCTTTATGACTTTTTTATGGTTAGGGAAAAAACGCATCGTCCAACTTAATCAGCCAAAATTTAACGCCAAGCTGCTTGATGACTTGTTGTTTTATGGCGTGTTTGGCGTGATTCTAGGCGGGCGTTTGGGCGAAGTATTATTTTACAACCCCGGTTTTTACTTCTCTCATCCTGCAAAAATTCTCGCGGTATGGGAGGGTGGCATGTCATTTCATGGTGGCTTCCTTGGTGTTTTGGTTGCAATGGGATGGTTTGCGTACAAGCAAAATATAGGCTGGCTACAGTTAATGGACTTCATCGCGCCGCTAGTCCCACCCGGCTTGGCGTTTGGGCGACTCGGCAACTTCATCAATGGTGAATTATGGGGGCGGCCTACCGACGTGCCATGGGGCATGGTGTTCCAGCATGTTGATAACCTGCCGCGCCACCCTTCGCAATTATATGAATGCGCATTAGAGGGAATCGCACTGTTCATTTTATTGTGGTGGTTTTCACAAAAGCTGCGCCCCGTCGGCGCAGTGTCGGGCTTATTTTTAATTGGTTACGGCAGCTTCCGTTTTATCGGCGAGTTCACGCGCAATCCTGACGATGGTATTTTTGGCTATATGACTTTTGGAATTAGTATGGGGCAATGGCTGAGCTTGCCGATGGTAGTGATCGGCATCGCTATGATGATTTATAGTCATCGGCGCACAACTTGACACGATCACTTGGCTCGCACACCATTTCCCTTATCGGAATTATGAAGGTCTAACTTGGACGATATTTCATTAGGCACGCTAATCGGCATTTTGATCTTGCTGCTAGTGTTGGGCGCATGGTTCTCGGCGGCAGAAACGAGCATGATGGCAATCAACCGCTATCGGCTCAACACCCTGGTACGCAAAGGCAGCAAGAGTGCCAAGCTGACTTCCCGTTTACTATCAAAAATTGACAAGCTATTAGGGTCAATTTTATTCGGCAACACTTTACTCAATGTGGCTGCTGCTGCTGTGACTAACGTATTTATTTTGCGTGTGTTCGGCGCGAATGAGTTGGCCTTGCTGCTCGGGACGCTCGGCATCACGTTTATCCTGCTGGTAGCGAGTGAAATTTTGCCCAAAATCATTGCAGCCAGCCACCCCGAGCGAGTTGCACTGCCTTCCAGCTATTTACTCGCCCCGTTGGTCACATTGTTTCACCCGGTTGTTTTGGTTGCAACCAGCTTGGTCAAAGGCATATTGTGGTTGTTGCGCATTAAAGTTCAAACAGACCAGAGCAAGCAAAAAATGACGCTGGAAGAATTGCGCGGCTTAGTATTGGATGCCGAACATTTCCTGCCGCGCAAACATCAAAAAATGTTACTCAATTTAGTTGACCTCGAACGCATCACCGTAAACGATGTGATGATCCCACGTAATCAAATCGAGGCAATTAACATAAACGCAGATGCTAACGAATTACGCCAGCAAATCATTACATGCCACCACACGCTACTCCCCGTTTATGCAGGCTCGCCCGGCAACATCATCGGGATTTTGCATCTCAAACGTGTGCCGGCTTTATTACAAGACTCCACATTGGACGTAGCGCAGTTACGCGAGATACTTCACGAGCCTTATTTCATCCCGTCCGACACTCCACTGCTCAAACAGTTGCAACAGTTTCAGGAGCGCCATACTCGTTTAGGCTTAGTGGTGGATGAATATGGTGAATTGCTCGGATTGGTTACATTGGAAAACATTCTGGAAGAAATTGTCGGCGAGTTCACCACGCAATCGCCAGCGCAAACCGGTAAATTTTTACATCAAGACGACGGCAGTTTTTTATTAGAAGGCGGTAATAGCTTACGTGAGCTGAATCGCAAGCTCGGATTACACTTCCCGCTCGATGGTGCAAAAACGCTGAATGGCTTAATTCTAGACCATCTCGAAGATATTCCTGAAGCGGGTACAAGCGTAAAAATCGCGGGCTATCCCATTGAAATTATTCAAACACAGGATCGTATTGTGAAAGTAGTACGAATTTTTCCAGCTCGTACCGAACAATCCACGCAAACAACTCAAGCCAAGCATTGAATTTTGCAGCAGATTACCGCTTTACAAGTATCCTAAAGCTCGGCATCATGCCAAGCAAAGTTAGATAGCATTCTGGGAGACACTATGGCTGTCGCATCAAAAGCTCAACAACCGCAAAAAGCTAAAGAATACGCCTACGCTTGGGAAGGCAAGGACAAGTCAGGCAAGATTGTTAAAGGCGAAATGCGCTCACCTGGAGAGGCCAGCGTTTCCGCCTACTTGCGTCGCCAAGGCATCAATAGCGTAAAAATTAAACGCATGCGCGTCAGCAGCAAAGCAATATCAGATAAAGACATCACTTTATTTACACGCCAACTTGCTGTGATGATGAAAGCTGGCGTGCCATTGTTACAAACCTTCGACATCGTCGGCAAAGGACACCCCAACCCATCGGTTGCGCGTTTGTTACTCACTATTAAAACTGATGTCGAAACGGGTAGTAGCTTGGAGCAATCTTTTAGAAAACACCCGTTATATTTCAATCAACTCTATTGCAACTTGATAGGCGCTGGTGAAGCGGCTGGTATCCTCGATTCTTTACTGGAGCGCTTGGCAACCTATATGGAAAAGACCCAGGCTCTCAAAAGTAAAATTAAATCAGCATTGTTCTATCCGGTTTCAATCATCGTAGTCGCTTTTCTCATCACCGCGATTATCATGATCTTCGTCATCCCGGCGTTCAAGGAGCTATTCTCCAGTTTTGGTGCAGACTTGCCTGCACCTACATTGGTCATGATGGCTATCTCCGATTTTTTTGTAAAATATTGGTATCTGATCTTTGGCGGGATAGGCGGTGGTCTTTATGCATTCTTTTACTTTTGGAAACGAAATAAGAGAATGCAAGACACCATGGACAGGTTATTACTGAAAATGCCTATCTTTGGTGAACTGATACGCAAGGCCACCATCGCCCGATGGACTCGAACTTTATCCACAATGTTCGCTGCGGGTGTCCCATTGGTCGAGTCGCTTGATTCGGTGGCTGGCGCGGCTGGCAATGCGGTGTATTATAACGCCACCAAATCAATACAGCGTGAAGTCAGCACGGGTAGTAGCTTAACCAGTGCCATGCAGAATACCGAGGTATTTCCCAGTATGGTGCTGCAAATGTCAGCGATCGGTGAAGAAGCAGGCTCTTTGGATTCCATGCTTAGCAAAGTGGCTGATTTTTATGAGGCCGAAGTGGATGACGCCGTGGCTGCGATCTCCAGCCTGATGGAGCCTATTATTATGGTGGTACTGGGAACACTGATAGGCGGTATGGTTATCGCGATGTACTTGCCAATCTTTAAAATGGGTCAGGTGGTGTAATGGAATCGTTTGCCGTATTTTGACATGGGAATTTTAGAGCTACTCCAAACTCAACCAGCCTTATTCACATCCACCTGCCTGATTCTCGGACTGATGGTGGGCAGCTTTCTTAATGTGGTCATTCACCGATTGCCCAAAATGTTAGAACTCGGTTGGCGTGAACAATGCAGTGAGTTAACTCAGTCAGAAGACAGTGAATCTAATTTGGCGATCACCTCTCACACTCCTATAGCAGCTGCACCCACTCCGACTTACAACCTTGTCGTTCCGCGTTCGGCTTGCCCAAGTTGTCATCATGCCATCACCGCGATGGAAAACATCCCCATTGTCAGCTATCTATTTTTGCGTGGAAAATGCAAGGGTTGCGGAACACGCATTTCACCTCGCTACCCGATCGTCGAAGCCGTTAGTGGTGCGCTCTGCGCATTAGCCGCCACACACTTTGGTTACGGAATGGCTTCCATTGGCGCGATTCTGCTGATATGGGCATTGCTCGCTTTGACCGCAATCGATTTCGACACCATGTTGTTGCCCGATGACATTACCCTACCGCTAGTTTGGGCGGGACTATTATTCAACCTCTTCGGCACATTCACAGACTTACAAAGCGCAGTGATCGGTGCAGTAATCGGCTATCTGGTCTTGTGGGGCGTGTATTGGCTATTCAAGCTCACCACGGGTAGAGAAGGCATGGGCTATGGGGATTTTAAATTGCTCAGTGCACTTGGCGCATGGTTTGGCTGGCAAATGTTGCCGCTGATCTTGGTATTATCTTCCCTAGTAGGCGCAATCATCGGCATCAGCTTAATCGTGCTGTTCAAACATGGTCGTAACATCCCGATTCCCTTCGGCCCATACTTGGCGGGCGGTGGTTTGATTGCATTGTTCTGGGGGCAAACGCTTACACACCAGTATTTGCATTTACTCGCCCCCTAAAATGAATCTTTGCGTTGGACTAACAGGCGGCATAGGTTGTGGCAAAAGTACGGTGTCCAAGTTATTCGCCGAACGTGGCGCGGGCATCATAGACACAGATGTCGTTGCCCACCAACTCACACACAGCACCGGTGATGCTATTCCCGCTATTCGTGAAGCTTTCGGCAGCGATTTCGTTGGCAGCGACGGCGCATTAAATCGCGACAAAATGCGCACACTCATTTTTTCGGATGCTATCGCCAAACAGCGTTTAGAAAGCATTCTTCACCCCTTGATATTCACTCAAGCGAAAAGTGAATTACAGCCATTGCAGAATAAGCCTTACGTCATCATTACTGTGCCACTTCTATTCACCAGCCCAACATTCCAACAACTGGTTCAGCGGACCCTCGTGGTAGATTGCTCCGAAAACCAACAAGTCTCACGAGTGATGGCACGCAGTCAAATGACCGAAAGTGAAGTGCACAAAATTATTGCCCAACAAACACCCCGCTCTGTGAGATTACAACTCGCTGACGATGTAATTGCGAATGACTCCAGCATAGACAACCTAACAGCACAAGTGGATTTTCTGCATAAATTTTACACTTCCTCTCAAAACAATAATTGACGTTACTACTGTGTTCAATATATCGTTCGGCACTCAATTTACTCCTTCAAATGATTGGACGATGTTCGCGTGATTAGCTACGAATTCCCCCTAAATGAGAAAGTTCGCACCCTGTTGCGCTTGGAGGATTTATTTGCACGTATTGATTACTTTATCGAGCGAGGGGAAACTACTGACCATCATGCGGCACTTCTCACCCTGTTTGAGATTTTTGATGTGGCGTGTCGTGCCGACTTGAAATCTGAATTATTGCAAGAGATGGAACGCCAAAAACGTTATCTTGCAACCTTGCACAACAACCCCGCAATTTTTGAAGACGCGCTCGACAAAATTCTCGCGGAGCTTGATGCTGCTTCGGCAAACCTATTCGGCATGACAGGGAAAATTGGACAAGCCCTGCGTGAAAATGAATGGCTGATGGGCATTAAACAGCGCACCGTTATTCCGGGTGGCACATGCGAATTTGATTTGCCGTCTTATCACTACTGGCAACAACAAGATGTTACAGCACGGCGTACCGCCCTAAACGGTTGGCTTGCACAATTTCTACCTATTCAAATTGGACTCACAATCATCCTTAAACTGCTGCGAGAAAACGGCAAGACACGCCATTTTACGGCCCTGCAAGGTGCGTTCCAGCAGATGCAGGGCGGTCATGTCGCGCAAATTCTACGAGTGCGTCTGGATGAAAAGTTGGCTTGCATTCCTGAAGTCAGCGCAAACAAATACGCGATTAACATTCGCTTCATCGCAGCCAACTACGCGGCAAAATCCTCTCAATTCGAGCAAGACATACCATTCGAGCTCACTTTTTGTAGTCTCTCTTCATAATGTCTAGCAACACTCCGCCAGTCGTGGCTTGTCCACATTGTGGCACTGAGCACGTTTGGGACACAAATAACAAAGCGCGACCATTTTGCAGCGAACGTTGCAAGCTGATTGATTTAGGCAAATGGGCAACTGAAGATTATCGTGTTGAACAACCCGATAGCGAGCAAGACTTTACCGAGCCACCTCACCAAGCCTGACTAAGCAAAGCAATGCCATGCGCGCCGTATTGCTGCGCCATCCCTAAGTCGTCTACCTTCAACCCACCCAATGCGTAAATCGGCATTTTCGTTTCACTCCTTAATTCTGAAAACTTTTCCCATCCCAGGTGCGGCTCGCCAAGATGGCTGGGGGTCGGCAACACAGGGCTTAGCATCGCAAAATCAAAACCCAGCTCCTCTGCACGCCTTAATTCTAATGCTTTGTGGCACGACGCTGCACACCAATCAAATGGCGGTCTCTGCGTGCAACTCAACAACTGCGCGGCAGAATAATGCACGCCATCGGCACCCACTTCCTCTGCTAATTTTTCGTCACCATTGATTAACACTTTCGCCTCATAGCGATGTGCGAGTTGCACTACTTGCTGAGCAAGCTCGAATAAGTCATTTGCGGATAATTTATTTTCGCGTACTTGTAGCAGGCGTAAGCCATTTTGCAAAGCGTGTTCCAATCGAACCATAAATTCATCGCACCCTAATGCAGCCGCATTGCTGATGGCATAAATATTTGGTAGCGATAGCGCGCGAAGAATAGGCGCGTTTGCAGGTAAGATAGGCGCGACTGAAATATCTGATAAGCGTTGCCAACTCAGTTGCTGAGTTTCGCGGCCATGCGGCTCACCTTGCCAAGCAACAACGCGAAAAAAATGCAGCCTAACTATCGTGTGCGGGTAAGTAAATTCACGTAACAACCAAGAATGGGCGGTGGTCACTGTGATGCCCAATTCTTCCTCTAGCTCTCGACACAATGCTTGATAAGGCGACTCACCCAGCTCAATTTTCCCGCCAGGGAATTCCCAATAATCTTCGTAGGCCTTTCCAACTGGTCGTTGCGCTAAAAGAAATGTTCCATCTGGTCGCTGCAAAACTGCTGCGGCGACTTCGGTTATTTTTTGTGAAGTCATGCTGCTGGATTTGCAACATAACGCGAGCCACACCAATCCCGCGCAAACTGTCCGGCCACACGTCCACTGCGTGAGCCGCGCGATAATGACCAACGCAAAGCTTCACCACGCACCTCTTCCGTCATGCCTTGCTGCCAACCATAATGTCGCAACCAGTGCGCAGCGACATCCAAGTATTCTTCTTGGCTAAACGGATAGAACGAAATCCACAAACCAAAACGTTCGGAGAGCGAGACTTTTTCTTCTACACTTTCTGCCGGATGAATTTCATCGCCAACATATTTCGTTGCCAGATTTTCTTGCATATAATCGGGCATCAGATGACGGCGATTCGACGTGGCGTAAATTAACAGGTTATCGGAAAAAGCCACCAAATCACCGTCCAGAGCGGCTTTTAACGCTTGGTACCCAGCCTCATCCGCATTAAATGACAAGTCATCACAATACAAAATAAATCGTTCACTACGACCTTGCACCAATCCGACAATAATCGGCAAATCGACCAATCCTTGCTTATCAATTTGAATCACCCGCAATCCTTGGTCAGCATATTCATTCAACAAAGCTTTGACTAACGACGATTTACCCGTGCCGCGCGCACCGCTCAACAGCACGTTATTTGCCATGCCACCGCGCACAAACTGTAGCGTGTTTTGCTGAACGCGCTGCTTCTGATTATCGATACCCAGCAAATCAGTCAGGACTATGCGCTGAAAATTTGCTACAGGTTGAAGAGTACGTTGCTGATGAATCCAACGAAAAGCCTGCGCATCATTCCACGCGGGCTCTGTTGAAGCAGAGGAGGGGATTATTTTCTCAAGTCGCTCAAGCAAGCGGTGTGCTTGAACGATCAAACTATCAATATTGACTGGCACAGCACCGCTCCCGAGCCGACCAACGATTATATTTCAACGCCTGAAACACTTACTGCTTAGGGTGTTGCACCATCCATTCCTTGGCAATGTTTTGCGCCTCCTCAATCTGCGCAGGTGTCATCTTGGCAAGCGTCACTTTTGCGTTTGCCGCAGCTGATTCATTCTTTCTCATCCCGGCGATTGAAAACCATTTGTATGCTTGTACCAGATCCAACTCTACCCCTTCCCCTTTAGCGAAGCGCAAGCCCAGATTATCCATGGCATCGGTATGACCTTGATCTGCCGCCTTCGCCCACCACAAAGCCGCTTGCTTGTCATCCTGCGCCACGCCCTCACCCTGACGATAAAGCGAGCCAAGGTTAAACTGAGCTGACGCATCCCCCTGCTCTGCAAGTGTCCTGAATTTCTCGGCGGCCAACGTGAAATTACCCGCCTGATAAGCCTCAACTCCCTCTTGGTAAGCCTTTGGTGCGGGAGCCGCTGAGCTGGTAGTTGTATTTTTTGCAGGGTTGACCGCTTCTTGTGGCGCCTGTTTACTACAAGCTACGGTCAACACCATAACGGATGACGCCAAAATCAAGCCAACGAATTGTTTTGAATTTACATTACTCATTTCCACTCCTCAATTAGTTCTTAGTTTTTAACTACGATAGCTTGCGTTGATTTTAACGTAGTCGTAAGAGAAATCACAAGTCCACAAGGTTGCATTCGCGACAGCACGGTTAAGCACCACTCGTATCGTAATATCACTTTGCTGCATGATGCGCTGACCATCTTCCTCGCGATAGCTAGTTGCACGCCCGCCATTTTCCGCAACCAATACCTCATCCAGATAAAGCTTGAGCGCGGTTACTTCAAGGTCTGCAACCCCGGCATAGCCTATCGCTGCGAGGATGCGTCCCAGGTTTGGATCGGAAGCAAAAAACGCCGTTTTCACTAAGGGTGAACGCGCTATTGCGTAACCTATTTTTTTACATTCCTCGGCATCTTTGCCGCCTTCAACTTTAACGGTGATAAATTTGGTCGCGCCTTCACCGTCACGCACAATGGCTTGAGCTAAATAAATTGCAACCTCGCTAATCGCCTCGACCAAAGTGCAATAAGCGGTGCTGCCAAAAGCACTCACTTCTTTTAATTTTGACTGTCCTGTGGCAATCAACATCAGCGCGTCATTAGTTGAAGTATCGCCATCCACCGTGATGCAATTAAACGAACGGTTAGCGGCTTCGCGCACCATCTCTTGCAATAATTGCTGGCTAATCGCAGCATCGGTTGCGATGTAGCCCAACATCGTCGCCATATTCGGGTGAATCATGCCAGAACCTTTGGCGATGCCCGTAATAGTGACTGTGACGCCGTCTACCATCACTTGTTTGGAAATTGCCTTAGCCACAATGTCCGTGGTCATAATTGCTTGTGCAGCATCGTACCAATTGTCGGCGCGCATATTCGCCACTGCGCCCGGCAATCCTGCGACAATTTTCGCCACAGGCAATGACTCCATAATCACACCTGTGGAATACGGTAAAATTTGCGTAGGCTTGCAGTTCAACAATCCTCCCAACGCGGCGCACGTAGTACGTGCATCTTGCATGCCCTGCTCACCCGTTCCCGCATTGGCATTACCCGTGTTAATCAACAATGCTTTTACGCCATCTGCATGAGCAAGATGTTCGCGCGCGACAATCACGGGAGCGGCGCAAAAGCGATTGGTAGTGAATACACCGGCCACGCGCGCACCGTCACACAATTGCATGACCAACAAATCTTTTCGATTGGGACGTTTAATTCCCGCTTCGGCAATGCCCAATAAAACTCCCTCAACGGGTAGCAACTCAGACGCGACAGGCGAGGTTAAATTAACAGGCATAACAATTCCTAAAACAATTTATTGCAGACAGTAGCCAACTTAGTAGCGTCCATGTGAACGATAGATATAGTTAGTCAGCTCAGCTGATTCTCTATTCATACGCCGTGCGATACCGTGGACATTACGTGTCACGCCTCGCATCACGCGGTACACTATCATCGGATGGGAGTTCACCAAGGTCTCAAATTTGGCTCTGGGCAAACTTAACACTTTAGTCTTACCCACTGCGGAAACAGTCGCACTAATGTCCGATGCCGCACCGCCTACAAAGGTAATAATGCCCGCCAAATCTCCTGGCTTGAGTACGTGAATAGTAGTTTCCTCTGCACCACTTTTAATTTTCACTTCGAGATCTCCATGCGCCAAAATGTATAAATTATCTGGCTGGTCATCACCCGGCTGAACAATCGCCTCACCATCCTTGTATTCTTGCACTTCAAACAACCCCGCCAGAATATCCACCTCCGCATCGCTCAGCTCTTCAGTAATCGTTGAAGTACGCAGCGTATCAATTATTAGTGACATTTTATTCTCCTTTCGTTATAAGGAAATTCAACCCAACTGACCATGACATTGCTTATATTTCCGGCCTGACCCGCACGGGCAAGGGTCATTTCTACCGACCTTCATACCATTGCGCAATATCGGTTTAACCTCTTCTTTATCTTTGGCGGGTTGGGCTAAAGCCTCGTCATAATCGGAATGATGATACTGCACATTCTCTAGCGCTGAGGCCGCCTCAGCCAATGCAACATCTTCTTCGCTACGCACCTGCACTGTCATCAATATTTGCGTTACTTCAAGTTTGATGGCATCTAACATGGAGGCAAAGAGTTCGAACGCTTCACGCTTATACTCTTGCTTGGGATTTTTCTGTGCAAAGCCGCGCAAGTGGATACCCTGACGCAAATGATCCAACGCCGCAAGATGCTCGCGCCAATGCACATCCAAACTATGCAACATAATGCCACTCTCGTAGCGATGCATGGCTTCAACACCCACGGTTTCAGCTTTGGTTTGGTATTCCCGATGAGCTTGCTCGGCAATTCGCTGACGTAGACCATCTTGGTTTAATTGCTTTTCTTGATCCAGCCATTGTTGCAGGGGCAAGTCCAGGCGAAATTCCGCGCTCAAGGTTTTTTCCAAACCAGGCACATCCCATTGCTCCTCCATGGAGTGGGGTGGAATATGCTGATCGATGATGCTGGCCAAAACACTTTCACGCATTGCCCGGATGGTTTCAGAGATATCCACGCTCTCCAATAATTCGCTTCGTTGCTGATAGATGACTTTACGCTGGTCGTTAGCGACATCGTCAAATTCCAGAATCTGTTTACGCATATCAAAGTTGCGCGCTTCTACCTTGCGTTGAGCATTTTCAATCGCTCGCGTCACCCAGCTATGTTCAATTGCCTCGCCTTCGGGCAATTGGAATTTATTCATAATTGCCGTCACACGATCTGACGCAAAAATGCGCAACAATGGATCTTCCAAAGACAAGTAAAAACGACTTGAACCCGCATCGCCTTGACGACCTGAACGACCACGCAACTGGTTATCCACACGGCGTGACTCGTGGCGTTCCGTGCCAATGATATGCAAGCCACCGCTAGCAATCACTTGCTCATGCAAGCCTTTCCATTCCGACTTTAATTGCGCAATGCGTTGCGCTTTAGTTACCTCATCCAAACTTTCATCGGCATGAATAAATTCCATCTGCTTTTCAACACTGCCGCCCAACACAATATCCGTACCGCGTCCCGCCATATTGGTGGCGATGGTTACCATCTTAGGCTGCCCTGCTTGCGCAATGATTTGCGCTTCACGCTCATGCTGCTTGGCATTCAATACCTGATGCGGCACTTTATCGCGCTCCAAATACTGCGCCAACAACTCCGAGTTTTCGATAGAAGTGGTACCCACCAAAACGGGCTGTCCACGCTCATAACAATCCTTAATGTCAGCCACCACTGCGCGATATTTTTCTTTCGTGGTCAGGTAAACCTTATCCATCTGATCGTTACGAATCGTCGGACGATGCGGTGGAACGATCACCGTTTCCAGATTGTAAATCTGCTGGAATTCATACGCCTCGGTGTCTGCCGTACCGGTCATGCCACCGAGCTTTTGGTAGAGCCGGAAATAATTTTGGAACGTAATCGCTGCCAGCGTTTGATTTTCCTTTTGTATCTCCATGCCTTCTTTGGCTTCCACGGCTTGATGCAAGCCATCTGACCAACGTCGTCCCGACATCAAGCGACCCGTGAACTCATCAACAATCACCACTTCGCCGTTTTGCACCACGTAATGCTGATCCCGATGAAACAAGTTGTGAGCGCGCAAAGCAGCGTACACATGGTGTATTAACGTGATGTTAGAAGGGTCGTACAAACTGCCACCAACGGGCAATAACCCCGCTTCGGCGAGCATATTTTCAGCGTGTTCGTGACCCGATTCAGTGAGCAAAATCTGATTATTCTTTTCATCAACACTGAAGTCGCCGGGACCGTCTTCATCGTCATCTTTTACTTTTGGTTTTTGACGAACCAACTGCGGCACAAGCTTGTTGATCTGCACATACACATCAACGTTGTCTTCTGCCTGACCTGAAATAATCAACGGCGTGCGCGCCTCATCGATCAGAATCGAATCCACCTCATCGACAATGGCAAAATTCAACGCACGCTGAAAACGCTCTTCAACTTGACCCGCCATGTTGTCGCGCAAGTAATCAAAGCCGAATTCATTGTTCGTGCCGTAGGTAATATCGGCTGCGTAAGCGGTTTTTTTATCGCCCGATGCCATCTGCGACAAAATCACGCCTACCGACAACCCCAAAAAGCGATACAGCTTACCCATCCACTCAGCATCACGGCTCGCGAGGTAATCGTTCACCGTCACCACGTGTACGCCCTTGCCGGAAATCGCATTCAAATATGCGGGCAACGTTGCCATCAACGTTTTACCTTCACCGGTGCGCATCTCGGCAATCTTGCCGTAATGCAACACCATGCCGCCTATCAACTGCTCATCATAATGGCGCATCCCCAAAGCACGTGAGCTTGCCTCACGCGCTACGGCAAATGCTTCGGGCAACAAGGCATCCAGCGTTTCGCCTTTTATAAAACGCTGCTTAAATTCTTCAGTCTTTTCACGCAGCCCGTCGTCACTTAATTTTGCGATGTCAGCTTCAAAATTATTAACGGTTTGAACTGTGGCGCGATATTGCTTGAGCAAGCGATCATTACGGCTACCGAAGATACTTTTTAACACTTTGGAAATCATATTTTTATTTTCTCAACCACAAATTAAAAGGTGAGGCATGAGTACCTCACCCTCGACTATTATCAACTTTGACATTTTACCATATACGAAGTGATAAAATGCCCTCTCTTAACCTTTAGCCAAGCAACCCAAACCTCGTGTCACAACCTATCAAATCGCTACTAAGCAACAACCAAGAATTGCGCGCCATACTTAACAAAGCGCAAACCTTAACCGACTTACATTGCCAATTTATTGCGGTTGCCCCCAGCTACTTCGCGCCTTCCACGCAAATACTCGCGTTGCAATTGGGTACGTTGAGCATTGCTGTCGCCAACTCGACACTTGCCGCCAAGCTACGCCAGATTGCCCCAGAGTTAGTGATTGCCTTACAGAACAAAGGCTGCGCAGTGAGTAGCATTCGCGTCAAAGTACAAGTCTCGTTCGACAAGCCGCAGACTCAATTCGCGCCGAACAAATTGAGTAGAACGGCTCAAAATAGGCTTAACGAACTCAGCTTAAATTTGAGCGACTCACCGTTGAAATTGGCAATTGAAAAACTAGCCAAAGATTCAACCTAAGATGCACAACCTGATCCACAGATTTCGCAGATTCACGCAGATTTCTTAATAAAGGGAGTAAAAAAATTCCGTTTTTTAATCTGTGACAATCTGTGTAATCTGCGGACAATTGCTTTTATCAGCTCAAAGCAGCACGCCCCAGCCAGCCAAAACATAGCGTTCCAAGACATACAGCAACCCAAACGCCAACAACAAATATACGCTTAGCTGCAAAACCTGCCTGGCAAATTTGAGGTAGCGTGCATCACGCTTGAAGATAGACATAGCGACGCTGAGTGCCAACACTAGCACCACCAACACAACGAACAAACGCAGGATCAACATAGTTTCCCCGCTTCTGGCTTGAGATTAAATCGTTTGGAGTTGCAGACGTAAAAAATCGGGAGCGGCTTCGACGTTATCGAAGGTGACCAATTCCCACGCTTCCTGGTCGGCGAGTAATTCGCGCACCAAGGCGTTGTTCATCGCATGGCCTGATTTATAGCCAGAGAATGCGCCAATCACAGGATGCCCCAACAAATACAAATCGCCAATCGCATCGAGCACTTTGTGTTTGACGAACTCATCATCCGAGCGCAGCCCATCCGGGTTAAGCACGCGGTAATCATCCATCACGATAGCGTTGTCCAACCCGCCACCTAACGCCAAACCTTGCGCACGCATATTTTCCACATCGTGCATAAACCCAAAAGTTCGTGCGCGACTTATCTCATGGATGTAGGAATGTTCACCCAAATCTACCACCACATGCTGCTTGGTGTTGGCAAAAACGGGGTGGGTAAAATTGATGGTGAAAGTTAGCTTATAACCTTGATGCGGCTCAAAGCGTACCCACTTATCGCCTTGTTTAACCTCAACGGTCTTTTTCACGCGGATGAATTTTTTGGCAGAAAACTGCTCAACGATGCCCGCCGATTGCAGCAAGAACACAAACGTCCCCGCGCTGCCGTCCATAATTGGCACTTCGGCACTGTCCAAATCAACATAAATGTTGTCGATACCCAGTCCAGCCAGCGCGGACATCAGATGCTCAATGGTCGCCACCCGCACCCCGTTTTGTTCCATGCAGGTGGAAAGGCGAGTGTCATGCACCAGATCAGCTCGCGCACGAATCTCTTCGACAGGTTTCACATCCACGCGACGAAACACAATGCCCGTATTAGACGGCGCAGGACGCAAACCCAGCGTAACTTTCTCGCCGCTATGCAAACCCACACCCGTCACGTTGACCGAATTTTTTAAGGTGCGCTGCTTAACCATCGCTGTTTTTATAGGTGAAATCATGGGGTGGATTTTAACATACTGGCATGGCTAATTTGGGCAAGTGGGAAACTATTGTGATGCTGACCCTTTTAGTTCTAGTGTTTAAGCCATCCATGATTGTGCGTGAGGTGGTGGGCTTGGTGGTTGTTCTGGCTCTTTGAAATCAGGATTAACTTTTTTATGGTTGCTATTGGAATGACACCTCCAAAACCTGCTATCACTTGAAAGGTACATAGGCGAATGAACTTTATTTGGAATGAGGCAGGCGCTACAAAAGTAAGCTCCAGTTTTTATGTTTTTATGAGTGCCCCACCCAGTAGGTTCTAACTTTGGACGAAACCAAAAATATGAAAACAACGCTGTGGCTAACGCTGCAATTGCTGCTCCTGTGGTTAGCACCGCCCATTCATCTGTGGGGAACGGTACAAATTGCGCTAGATAAGAGCGCAGGGATATTGATACGGATAGTGATGACAACCATATTGACCCCATTAGGGCTTCTGCTTTTCTGGCTAGCACTGGCGCTAATACCTTTATTGCGAGATCAGATAACCACTTCATTTAAAGTAAACCATAACGTCAAAAGCATGGAAACATCTCACTTCTTGAGTGCGAAAAATAAGATGACTGCAATACCTATTACTATCAGCAGTGCTATCAGCGGCCAAAGAACACCAGCGATCACTGCAACTATGATGGACGGTAGCCAGCCGAGACCAACTCCGAGTAGAAAACCATATGTGGCAATGCAATAAATCCACGATCCAATAAAAACGATGAACGCGGTTATGCTAAATCCTAAGTGGTATACATCGTCATTGGACATAAGCGGTTTATCCTAACGTGAAATAGACACCTAAATCGGCGTACATCCTCTAAAGCCAGTCTTGGGTGGGCAACGAGCTCCCCACCCTACACGGTTGGCTCAAAATCAATCCGCCTGTTTACGCAAGAACGAAGGAATATCATAAGTATCCACGCCCGACTTTTCCATCGCATCCACCGCTGCTCTGCGTCCGCTGCGCATGATGGTTGGGGTTTCCAATTCACCATAGTTCACGTTGGCGATAGGTTCGTTATCTGTACCGGTACGCTGATAAGTTTCTTCGCTGCGATACACGACTTCCGGTTTGGGTTGTTTTCGCGCCAAGGGTGCGCCCAAGCCTGTTGCCACCACGGTTACACGCAGGCCATCACCCATATTTTCGTCGAATACCGAGCCGACAATCACGGTTGCTTCTTCGGCGGCGAATTGTACGCATTCCATTACGTCGTCGATTTCTTTCAAGCGCAACATGCTGGATGAGGTGATGTTCACCAACACACCGCGTGCGCCGGACATATCA
>JABFRF010000131.1 GCA_013141315.1 Gallionella sp.
GAATCGCCCCACCCTTCGCCGCTGTCGGCACATCGCGGTTTTTTTGGCAGCCGCCCTTTCTCGAAGATCAATGCAGCATTGCGTAAGGCGGGGGAAGCGGAGATAGACTGGCAGATACCCGATCTGTGAACGCGCTGATATTGCGCTTAGACCTCAGGGTCAGATACTCGATTTATTTCGGCTAAGCCCAAGCCCGCTCCACGCACCAAATTCGCGCCACCTAATAAAAAATGCACCAACTTGTTAGCGCGGAAACACCCAAATCGCATTTAACGCGAGTCATCAAATTGCACCTATCCCCTTTGTATTAAACGCTTCCAGAGATATTGCATTTTATGGCATAGCTATTGCTGACTAATTACGCATAGCGGGGTCAACGGCGATTCGGCATACGGTTAATTAGGCAAAGGTGTCTTGCTGCGTAATCACGCAGCGGACACCTTTTTTATTTGGGCAAAAGTTATTATCGAATGACATGAACAAATTCTTTAGATCACTGTTTGGATTTTCACTCGAAAGCAGGCATGAAATTGAAATCATGTACTTTGGTCGCGTCAGTGATTTTTTGATGATGACCTCAGAGCGTGTAGGAATTTCCATGGAGAAATATACGCTCGAACAGATGTTGAATAGGTTGCGCAAACGCGGCGATAGATGGGCTTATGAGCTGGATAACAGCTATGTGATTTGCTTGATCAATGGAAAGAATGCGTTGTTGTCCGACAATCTGAAAGCTGGTGATGAGGTAGGGATTTACTCAAGGGAATCCATGTTTGAGATGTGAATGCTTATAGATTCGGCACGGTTTATCCGTGAGATTGAACTCCAAATCTTCTCGTAACTGTTCCCTCCCCCTTGATGGGGGAGGGCTAGGGAGAGGGTGGAATGTTTAGAAGCCCCCTCTCCCCAACCCTCTCCCACGAGGGGAGAGGGAGTGTCTGCATCACAGATCAACCGTGCCGAATTTATAGTTGAAGAAGCAAAACAGATGGGCAGTAAAAGTTTAATGATAGGAGTACAAGATGGCAAAAAATAAAACTAGGTTAGTCGTGATAGGCAACGGTATGGCGGGCATCCGCACGATAGAGGAATTGCTCAAGATGTCGCATGAGGAATTTGACATCACGGTGTTTGGTGCAGAGCCGCAACCCAATTACAACCGCATCCTGTTGTCGCCTGTGTTGTCCGGAGAGATGTCCTTTCAAGACACGGTGTTGAATGACTGGAGTTGGTACACAGAAAACAACATTACTTTGCATACTGGAAAGCTAGTCACAAAAATTGACCGGCAACGTTGTGTGGTAGAAACGGATGATGGGTTGTCCGTGCCTTATGACCGCTTGTTGATTGCCACAGGTTCCAACCCGATTGTATTGCCTGTGCCCGGTGCAAGTTTGCCGGGCGTGATTGCCTACCGCAGTATCGATGATGTAGAAAAAATGCTCGCGCTTGCCCAAGATAAAACTAAGACTGGCAAACGTGCTGTCGTTATCGGCGGGGGGCTATTGGGTCTGGAAGCCGCCAATGGCTTGTCTTTGCAAGGTATGGAAGTTGATGTGGTGCATCTGTGTGAGTGGCCGATGGAGCGTCAACTCGATAAAGCGGGGGGTGATCTACTCAAAAAAGCGTTGGAAAAACGCGGACTAAAGTTCTATCTGGCGCGTCAAACCGAATCTATTTTGGGTGAAGATAAAGTTAATGGATTGCGCTTCAAAGATGGTGAAGAAATTGCGGCTGATCTGGTGGTGATGGCAGTCGGCATCCGCCCCAACATCGCGTTAGCCAAATCGGCAGGCATTCATTGCGAGCGTGGCATCGTGGTGAATGACACGATGCAAACTTACGACCCGAAAATTTATTCGGTAGGCGAATGTGTGCAGCATCGTGGCCAGACATACGGTTTGGTTGCACCGTTATTTGAGCAAGCCAAAGTGGCGGCGAATCATCTGGCTGAATATGGTCGGATGCGCTACGAAGGTTCTTCTGTATCGACCAAGCTCAAAGTGACTGGCATTGATTTATTTTCAGCGGGTGACTTTAACCCAACCGAAGGTGATGAGGAGTTGTTGCTGCAAGATGCCGCCCGTGGCGTGTATAAAAAGCTGGTGCTGCGCGACAATAAAATTCGCGGTGCAGTGATGTATGGCGACACGGTGGATGGTCCTTGGTATTTCCAAATGTTGCGCGATGGCACGGATGTGTCGGAGATGCGCGAACACATTTTGTTCGGGCAATCGCATCTGGGTGATGCCGGTCGTGGCGGCGCAGCCAGCGTGGCGAACATGGCCGACACAGCAGAAATTTGCGGCTGCAACGGCGTATGCAAAGGCGCGATTGTCAAAGCCATCGTCGATAAAAAGCTGTTCACTTTGGAAGAGGTGCGCGCGCATACCAAAGCGTCAAGCTCGTGTGGCTCGTGTACGGGCTTAGTGGAATCTATTTTGGCGAATACCTTGGGTGGCGATTACTCAACCAAGACCAGCAAAAAATCCATCTGTGTCTGTACCGATGCAACGCATGAAGAAATACGTGTGGCTATTCCTTCGCAAAGCTTGAAGACTTTGCCAGAACTGATGCAAGCATTGAATTGGAAAACGCCCGATGGTTGTCCCAAGTGTCGCCCCGCGCTCAACTTCTATTTGCTATCTGCGTGGCCTGCTGAATATCAGGATGACAATGCTTCGCGCTATATCAATGAACGCGTTCACGCCAACATACAGAAAGACGGCACATATTCAGTGATTCCGCGTATCTGGGGCGGTGTAACTTCCCCATCCGAGCTGCGCTCTATCGCCGATATTGCGGATAAATACCAAGTGCCCACCGTGAAAATCACAGGCGGACAACGTATCGATTTGCTCGGTGTCACCAAAGAAAACTTACCCAAAATGTGGGGGGACTTAGTCGCGGCAGGTTTTGTGTCGGGTCATGCTTATGGCAAATCACTGCGCACGGTGAAGACCTGCGTCGGTTCGGAATGGTGTCGCTTCGGTACGCAAGACTCGACGGGCTTGGGCATCAAAGTCGAAAAGATGACTTGGGGTTCGTGGACACCGCATAAATTCAAGATTGCCGTATCTGGTTGTCCGCGCAATTGTGCTGAAGCGACCATCAAAGATTTTGGCGTGGTGTGCGTAGATTCAGGTTACGAGATTCATGTCGGCGGCAATGGCGGGATCAAAGTGCGCGTCACTGATTTCCTGTGCAAGGTATCAACAGAGGAAGAGGTGATGGAATACTGCGGCGCATTCATGCAGGTTTACCGTGAAGAGGCGCATTACTTGGATCGCACCGCGCCGTGGATAGAGCGTGTCGGGCTGGCTTACGTCAAACAGCGCGTGGTCGAAGATGCGGCAGGTCGCGCCGAATTGTATGCGCGCTTTTTGGAATCGCAACGCTATTCGCAGGATGATCCGTGGAAAGAACGTGCCGAGGGGAAAGATGCTCATGAATATGCGGCGTTGGCGACGATTGAATAGCGTATCTGTGTTGCTCCTCCCCTGACAAGGGGAGGCTGGGAGGGGTTTCGATTGTTGCAAAAACTAACCCCCTCCAACTCCCCCTTGTCAGGGGGAGAGACGCAGCTTTGTAGAAAATACTGAGGTAAAGAAATGAACTGGATACAAGTTGGCAATTTAAATGACATACCGCGTCAAGGTTCGCGCATCGTGAATACGGCAACAGGTGAGATTGCCTTGTTTCGCAGCGTGGACGATCAGGTGTTCGCGTTGAATAACCGTTGCCCGCACAAGGGCGGGCCGTTATCGCAAGGCATTGTGCATGGCAAGCGGGTTACTTGTCCCCTGCATAGCTGGCAGATTGATTTGGAAACGGGTTCGGCAATCGCACCCGATGTGGGCTGTGCGCATAAGCATGACGTTAAGGTTGAGGGCGGGATTTTGTTTCTCGACATCAAGGTTGAGGCATGACGCTCGTAAATCCACAAAAAATACTCACCACTTGTCCTTACTGTGGGGTGGGTTGTGGCGTTGAGGTAAGTGTAGGTGAAACCCTAATTGACTCGGCACAGATAATACGTGACTCAGATACTCCCTCGCCCCTCGTGGGAGAGGGTTGGGGAGAGGGGGACTCTGAACGTTCCACCCTCTCCCTAGCCCTCCCCCATCAAGGGGGAGGGGATGAGGTACGAGATACTTTGCAATTTCAACTCAACGGTGATGCGCAACATCCCGCTAACTTCGGACGACTGTGTTCCAAAGGTGCAGCATTGGCCGATACACTGGATCACGAAGGACGGTTGTTGTATCCGCAGGTTAATGGTCAACGTGCTTCTTGGGATGAAGCGTTAGATCGCGTTGCCAACGGTTTCAAAAAAATTATTGCGGAGCATGGCGCGGATGCTGTCGCCTTTTATGTGTCAGGGCAAATTCTCACTGAAGATTATTACGTCGCCAACAAGTTGATGAAGGGCTACATCGGCAGTGCCAACATCGACACCAACTCACGGCTGTGTATGTCCACCGCCGTGGCGGCGCATAAACGTGCGTTCGGCGCAGATGCTGTGCCGATTTGTTATGACGACATCGAAGCTGCCGACTTGGTGGTCATCGTGGGTTCAAACTATGCGTGGGCGCATCCGGTTTTATATCAACGCTTAATGACTGCAAAAAAAGCGCGACCCGACATGCAAATAGTCGTCGTTGATCCACGCCGCACCGCAACGTGTGACATGGCTGATTTGCATTTGGCGATTGCACCGGGAGCAGATGCGTATTTGTTTAACGGCTTGCTGCATTACTTACGCCGTGAAGATGCAATTAACCTGAGCTATGTGGAAGCACACGTGGAAGGCTTTGCCGCTGCTTTTGAAGCTGCGCGCGCAGTCAGTTCGATTCCAAAAGTTGCGCAAATTTGCGGTGTTCCTGAGTCGCAGGTCAGCGAATTCTTTCGCCTATTTGCGCGCACCGAACGCACGGTGACGATTTTTTCTCAAGGTATCAATCAATCTTCCAGTGGCGTGGACAAAGCCAATGCGATTATCAATGTGCATCTGGCAACGGGACGTATCGGCAAGCTCGGCATGGGACCGTTCTCGGTGACGGGACAACCCAATGCGATGGGTGGCCGTGAAGTCGGCGGCTTGGCTAATCAACTGGCAGCGCATCTGGATTTTTCTGATGCAGCCAGCATCAGTTTGGTGCAGCGATTTTGGAACGCACCCAATATCGCCCAAGCGCCGGGACTGAAAGCAGTGGATATGTTCCAAGCCATTGCCGATAAAAAGATCAAAGCGGTATGGATCATGGGTACAAACCCAGTAGTCAGTTTGCCGGATGCAGATAAAGTACGCGCCGCTTTGCTGGGTTGTGAACTGGTGGTGGTATCTGATTGCGTTGAGCATACCGACACCACAGCCTGTGCCGACATACTTTTACCCGCACAAGGGTGGGGTGAAAAAGACGGTACGGTCACTAATTCCGAGAGACGAATTTCACGGCAGCGATCTTTATTAAGTGCGGCGGGAGAAGCAAAGCCAGACTGGTGGATCATCACGCAAGTTGCACAGCGTTTGGGATATGCCGAGGCATTCCCTTACACCAAAGCCGCGCAAATTTTTCGTGAACATGCGCAGCTATCTAGTTTTGAAAATGAGGGTAAACGAGCCTTCGACATCAGCGCATTGGCAACATTGAACGATGTTGAATACGATGCGCTACAACCGATACAGTGGCCAGTTAATAATAAATTCCCCAAAGGGACGCTGCGCTTATTTACTGACGGAAAATTTTTCACGCCAAATGGCAAGGCTCGCATGGTGGCGGTTGCGCCGCAACTTCCCGCCGTTTCTGTCGATGCGGATTTTCCCTTGGTACTAAACACCGGTCGCATCCGCGATCAATGGCACACCATGACCCGTACCGGCAAAGTGCCGCGTTTGAATGCGCATGTATTCGAGCCGAATGTACAAGTGCAAGCGTCCGATGCGCAGCTCTACCAATTGCAAGATGGCGGATTGGCGAAGTTGACCAGCCGTCATGGCAGTATGTTGGCACGCGTTCAAGTGAGTGAAGATCAGCGTCCTGGATCGGTGTTTGTGCCCATGCATTGGAACGATGCTTTTGCCAAATCCGCACGCGTCGATGCGCTGGTTGCGCCCATTACCGATCCGATTTCTGGTCAACCGGAATCCAAACACACGCCAGTCCGAGTCGAACCTTATCGCCCCGCTTGGCAGGGCTTCGTGTTGAGTCGGGAAAGAATGGATTTTACCGATGCCAGCTATTGCGCTTGCTCTCGTGGCGCGGGGTATTGGCGGCATGAATTGGCGGGTGAAACCTTGCCAGAAAATTGGCGCGATTGGGTTAGAAAATTCATCACAGATTCTCAAGGATTGACCGAATATCGTGATGCTGCGATGGGACGTTATCGCGCAGCTGACATACAAGATGGAAAGCTCGAAGCGGTATTTTTTATTGCCCCCGATCAACGTTTGCCAGAGCGAGAGTGGCTGAGTAGCTTGTTCAATCAAGTGCAAATCTCCCCTGCGGATTTGGCAGGCTTGCTCTCTGCAAGACCACCCAAAGGCGCAGCATCAAACACCGGACGAAATGTTTGCGCTTGTTTCAGTGTCGGTGAAAAAACCATTCTGAATGCCATAGAAGCACAAGGCTTGGATAGCGTCGAAGCGGTTGGACTGTGCTTGAAAGCGGGGACAGGATGTGGCTCATGCGTGCCTGAAAATAGAAAACTGCTAGTTCGCCATTGAGTGTAGTTTGTTGGCTTGACTTGTTGGCGAGTGACAATAAAATTGTTGCGCACGCAACTATTAGGCAACCATGCAATATGAAACTCCAGTATCTCGGCGACTCAAAAGACAGCTTCAAGTGGGACTATCACCACTTTCTTGTTCAAACTTTGGGCTATAGTCAGCTAAAAATCGCATGGACAATATCTCCTGATGACAATAGTTCGGAAGGAAAGACTTCACCGGAGTTATTCCCCGCAAGCCCTGTAATAATAGAACTTTGCAAGAAATTACGCACCACCCGAAACCCTGAGTTGCTGTTGGAATTGCCTACTGCCACGGGTGCTAACTACCAAGTAAGTTTCCATCCTAAGGCGCATCTAAACGATAGCGCGTCACCCTCGTTTTTTTCAGACCTCACAATCGAGAATCAGCAAGTTATCTTCCTTGACCCAGATAAAGGTTTCGAGCCAGAGCGCAGCTCAACAGACAAGCACGTTCGATATGCCGACCTTGATAGCCTGATCAAATCCATACCTCCCGATACCGTGGTGACGGTGTTTCAACATCACCGCCGTAAAAAATTTACTGATGACTTCGCACGCATACGTGAACGAATGTTGAGCGGTTACTCGACCGCTATTTATTGGCAGTCATTGATGTTTGTCATCCTGTCGTCATCTCCTGAAACGATAGCCAGAGTTTGCGCAGTCAACCGTGCGTATGCCAAAAATCGTCCCATTCACATCCTCGCCTAAAGCAGTATTGAGCGCGGCGACATCAATCACGATTGATTTATTTCATAAATAACTTTGTCAACCTATCAATAGGTAGGCTATAGTTCTCACATGGACACCAAAGAACACATCCTCGCCGTCGCGCAAAAGCTGGTTCAGCAGCGCGGATTTAATGACTTCAGTTATGCCGATATTGCTGAAGAGGTCGGCATACGCAAAGCCAGCTTGCATCATCACTTTGCGACAAAAGCAGAATTAGGTGTCGCTCTCCTCGAAACATATTCGGCTCAACTGAATAACGAACTTCTGCGCATCAGCGCATTGCCCGTGAAGGCCGATGCAAAACTAAACGCGTATTGCAGTCTCTTTCAAAGCTCACTACAGGCTAAATGTATGTGCTTGGGTGGAATGATGGCATCTGATTCACTCACCTTGGACAAGGCAATGTTGCCTGGTCTTAAACATTTTTTTGATCTCAACACAGAATGGTTGGCTGAGGTGCTGGCAGAAGGAAAATCACAAAAATTATTTGTGTTGACCAGCACAGCGGCAGACCACGCCCGCGTGCTTTTAGCCGCGCTAGAGGGAGCGTTGTTGATTGCGCGTGCCACAGGCGATCACGAAACCTTTGATCGAATTGTGTGGTTGTTAATTAAAAGTATAACGAGGAAGGGCTAACCTCTTTTTTTAGCCCCATAGACTACCTTTTAGTAGGTAGCTTAATAAGGAGATGTAACCATGAAGTGCGATTCCATGAAATCTGATTTTCCCCTACACACTGCCGAGTGCGCGCCAGAAGCATCCCGCGCATTGCTGGTACAGGTACAGCAAAAATTTGGCATGACACCTAACTTGTTTCGAGTGATGGCAACTTCACCCGCTATGTTGCAAGCTTATTTGGCAACATCTGAAGCATTTACTAACTCATCGCTGACACCTGTTGAGCAACAGGTCGTGCTAATTAGTACCAGCGTAACCAACGGCTGCACCTATTGTGTTGCCGCACATTCGGTTATTTCTGAGATGACGGGTGTACCTGTGTCGGTTACCAACGCCATGCGTGACGGGACGGTAATTCCTGATACCAAGTTGGAGGCATTGCGCAAATTTACCCAGCATTTAGTGGACAAGCGTGGCTACGTGGAATGTGAAACCACTCGTGCGAATTTTTATGCAGCTGGATATAACTCGCAATCTCTACTGGATGTCATCACAGGAATTAGTCTAAAAACGATGAGCAATTACATGAATCACATCGCCGCCACACCATTGGACGAAGCCTTTTCAGCGGCTCAGTGGAAAAAATAATCAACCAACTTTAAGGAAACTTGCTATGACAAACATTAAACACAAGCTGATGATTGCGGCTGCGGTAATAGGTATTTCAGCCACAGCAATCGCAGCTACCCATGATATGTCTGAAGGTTCACCTTCGGTCAATATTCCCGTTACTCAGCTTAAATACTTTGACACTGGCTTGCGCAACACAAACGGAATAGGGACGTTGCAGGCTGCGCCTGCTCATGGAGATTTGCAGCATGGCGCACATGGCACGTTCATCAAAATGCCCGCTGGATTTGTCAGTGATGTTCATATTCACACAGGTGAATACTGGGCAGCGGTCATCTCTGGCGTGGGCGTAAATGGTGTACCGGGTAGTACCGATGTGCCGTTACCTGCTGGTTCATATTGGTCTCAAAAAGGTGGCGAACGTCACGTTACAAAGTGCATTTCATCCAATGAATGCATATTTTTTATCAACCAGTCAGATAAGTTTGATGACATCCCTGATGACATGAAGAAGTAATCAATACCAATCATTCTCACTTAAACAAAACCTTACCTATAGAAAGAGAAACATCATGCAAAAAATCATTCTCATCACAGGTGCATCCAGCGGCTTTGGACGTGACACCGCAGAAACATTGGCGGTGGCTGGACATAAGGTATTCGCGGGGGTTCGTGACGTTGCAGGTCGTAACCTCGCCGTTGCAGAAGCACTACGTAGCAAAGGTATCGAGCCTGTTGCACTTGATGTAACCAGTGATCCTAGTGTCAATGCTGCGATTGCGGCAGTGTTGGCAAAATCAGGCGGCAAGCTGGACGTGGTAATTAACAACGCGGGGATTGCTTCAGCAGGCGTGTCAGAAACTTTTACACCTGAACAATTACGTGATCTTTTTGAGGTCAATGTATTCGGTATTCAACGCGTAATCCGCGCGGTGTTGCCAACATTGCGCAAACAAGGCGATGGTTTAATCATCAATACTGGCTCTATCCTGGGGCGCGTGACATTTCCGTTCTTCGGACTCTATGGCGCATCGAAATTTGCAGTTGAGGCGATGACGGACAGTTATCGTTATGAATTGTCGCAACTTGGTATCGACGTTGTGTTGGTACAACCGAGTGCATATCCCACCAATATGTATGCGTCTATGCAACAACCTGCCGATGCTGCACGCGGCTCAGCGTATGGCGAGATTGGTGCAATACCCGGCAAGATGTTCGAGACTTTCATTGGCATGTTTGCTGCCGCTAACGCACCTAATCCGCATGATGTTGCGGCGGCTATGGCGAAGCTAGTTGTTACCCCTAAAGGGCAGCGTCCTGATCGTGTGGTGGTTGGTCAGGCGTTCGGTTCGGATGTAATCAACGCCGATGTCGCACCTGTTCAACGTCAAGCGTTAGAAGGATTGGGGTTGGGGATGTTGGCAAGTATCAAGGGCTGATATTTGATGAAGCATCAGCTTGATGCTTGGAAATAAATGCTTCCTTCGAAAACCAGCGGACACGTAGAAGTGTCCGCTGGTTTTTCAACTCAGACTGCCTAACCACCACATAATTTGAGAAACTGCTTTTTCTCATAGTCCATAGAGTTTTCAAAAGTTTGGGTATTGCTAGTTAAACGTTGAACAACTAGCGTACCTTCTACAACGATTAAAAAACGTTCTGACCATACCTCGGCATCGCGCCGAGTCATACCAACTTCTTTGCCCAGTTTGTTGAGCGCATCTAGCCAAGCGTTGTAATCATTGCTCACCAACACTTTGATTTCATCTTTTGCTTCGCCCAGACTCAGCGCATTTAGCAGGCAATTCTTTTTTCCATTGCTATAAAACGCTTTAATCGTTACCAGCATATTGCTGAATCGTTTTTCAGGGGGCTTCTGACTATCGAGTAGCGGCTCAATGACATGCTGATGAAGTTGCGCACTGAAATAAGTTAATACCGCTTTAACTATATCAATTTTCCCCTCAGGAAAATGATGGTAAAGACTCGATTTCTGAAGCCCCGTTACTTCGGATAGCTGCGAAAGCGTTGTGCCTTCATAGCCATGACAACGAAACACCTCGAATAATGATTCCATCAAGATATCGCTACTAACAGATTGCTGTGCCATAGATGCACCCCATAATAAATATTCTTGACATTATACCGAACGTTCGTTAGATTATAACTGTACCGAACGTTCGGTACAGTTATAATCTAAATTTTATATAAGGATATTTATCATGAACAAAGTTGCAATTATTATTCTCTCAGACCCAACAAACGGCGGTGAAGAAGCGTTTGGTCGAGCATTTAATGGATTGTCAGCCGCTTGGGACATTAAACAGTCTGGCGGCGAAGTGACTGTTATTTTTCAAGGAGCAGGGGTGCGTTGGCCTAGCTTAATCACAAAAGCAGATCACCCATTAAATGGACTTTATGGTTTGGTAAAAGGAAGCATCGAAGGTGTCTCTTGTGGTTGTGCCGATGCATTTGGTGCTGCCGAAGGTGCTGCCGCATGTGGCATGAAGGTTATCAAAGACAACCCTGTTCCAGGCACTACAGGCTTGGCCAGTTTTGCGAAATTGCTGAAATTTGGCACAACCGTTTTGACGTTCTAATTAAACAGGCAGGTCAAATTGGCTTGCCTGAATCAATCACTTCAGTCGAATAAACCAAAGGAATAGTTATGAAATATTTTTCCCGTAATTTGCTATTAGTAGCACTCATCAGTGCCGGCAGTACCGTTGCTATCGTTCCTCAAGCAGCACTAGCTTACGATATAGATTCAACAAGCGTGCTTGATCTTGATGAAGAAGGCGTAGCCATCAGAGGATTTGATCCAGTTGCTTACTTCAAGGTTGGTAAACCTACCGAAGGTTCTGCCAAGTTCACCGCTTCATACAAAGGCGCAACTTACCATTTTGCAAATGCAAGCAATCGCAATGCATTCAAAGCTGCCCCTGCAAAGTATGAGCCGCAATTTGGTGGCTTCTGTGCGATGGGAGCAGCACTCAGTAAAAAGCTGGATGGTGATCCGGAAATTTGGCACGTAGTCGATAAGAAGCTTTATTTGATTGTGAATAAAGACGCTGATGCAGCTTGGCTTAAAGACGTACCTGGCTATTTGGTAAAAGCTAACGATAACTGGCCAAAAATTCGCGACAAAGCACCGAAGGATTTATAAATATCAAAATGCCATTGTCAGAATTTGGTGATGGCATCTCGTTATCTCAATAAAAAATTATGAGCGTTGTTCAATTTATTCGCAGCAAGGTACACACGATAATCGCAACCACAAACTAAGAGTCTTTATTATGCCCAATGCATTCACCACCATCAGTTTTACCGAAAGCGTAAAAGCGGCTCAAACCCGCTATGGCAGCCGCGAAAACAATCGTGGCTTTGAGCTTCAAGATGATCCGCGCAATGAACTCGGTGATCTTGAGATGGAGTTTATTACCGCACGCGACAGTTTTTATATGGCAACGATTTCGGAAAATGAATGGCCTTATGTCCAACATCGCGGTGGCCCAGTCGGATTTTTGCGTGTGCTGGATGCGCGCACAATAGGCTTCGCTGATTTTAGTGGAAACAGGCAATACCTCAGCGTGGGTAATTTGAATGCTAATGCGCGTGTCTCGCTTATTCTGATGGATTACCCAAATCGTCGCCGTCTAAAAATATGGGGTATCACACGCATTGTCCATGAAGACCATGAACCTGAGTTAATTGCGCGCTTGGTAGCATCAGGTTATCGTGCGCGAGTTGAGCGCGGGTTGGTGATTCAAGTCGAAGCGATTGAATGGAACTGCCCGCAACACATTACGCCTAGATATTCCGAAGCCGAAGTAGATCATGTAATGCAACCCTTGCTTGATGAAAATAAAAAACTGCGTGAACAAGTCATGCAACAAAATTCTTCAAACGCTAATGGGGTGACTATCGAGCCATTGGGTGACGGTTCGCTAGCATTGGTGGTTGCTGGGGTACGTCAACTTACACCGCATATTCGTTCTTATGAATTGCGTCACTCAGAAGGTAAAAAACTTCCCGTTGTAAGCGCGGGTTCGCACTTGAGCATTCCAGTTTTGCTGCCTGATGGCTCGCCAAGTACACGCAATTACTCAATCAGCTCTAACCCAACGCAGCAGGATTGTTACGAAATTGCCGTACTACTTGAATCTGAGGGGTCTGGTGGCTCACGCTTTGTACATGAACATTTCCAGCTTGGCACACTACTTAATTGTGGATTACCACGCAATGATTTTGCGTTGCATGAAGATAAACGTTCCGCCGTGCTGATTGCGGGTGGCATCGGAATAACGCCTATCAGATCGATGGCGAGCGTTCTAAAAAATGAGGGGCGAGATTTTCAGCTTCACTATGTGGGACGTAGCAAACATGACATGGCATACATTGATGACCTGCAAAACGAATTTGGTGAGCAACTCAATTTATATCCCGCTGGGCGACACAGCCTTGATCTAGCCAATCTGATGACAAATGTTACCGATGAATCCGTGTTCTACGTGTGTGGTTCACAGCGACTGGTTGAGGGTGTTCAGCAAACAGCCACCAAGCTTGGCATTGCAGAAACACGCATACGCTTTGAACGCTTCTACAGCCCTGTCATCAGTAATGCTCAAAGTATCGAAGTTAAACTGCGTCGCTCTGGAAAGACGCTGATCGTGCCGCATGACGTAACCATCCTCAGTGCGGTGGAAGCTATTGGGATAAAAACTTTGTCGGATTGCAAAGTGGGTAACTGCGGAACTTGCGCGGTCAAAGTTTTGGAAGGCTCACCACTGCATTGTGATACGGCACTTACCGAACGTGAACGCACACAAGGCAAACTGATGTGCATTTGTGTTTCGCGCGCGAATTCTGTCAAGTTGGTACTTGATCTATAAACACTATTTAACACACAAAGGAGAATCGCCATGAATACCATAACAGAGGCTCGCCCGCCTCTACCTCCCTTCACTCGTGAAACGGCAGTTCAAAAAGTACGCATGGCGGAAGATGGCTGGAATAGTCGTGATCCAGAACGTGTATCAATGGTCTATACATCAGATAGCCAATGGCGTAATCGTGCAGAGTTTCCGCGTGGTCGCGCACAAATTGTGGAATTCTTAACCCGTAAATGGGCGCATGAACTCGACTACAGACTGATTAAAGAATTGTGGGCATTTGACGGTAATCGCATTGCCGTGCGCTTTGCATACGAATGGCACGATGATTCTGGTCACTGGTATCGTTCGTATGGCAATGAAAACTGGCAGTTCGATGCGAACGGGTTGATGGAACTACGCTACGCCAGCATCAACGATTTGCCGATTAAAGAAACTGAACGTAAATTTTTCTGGTCGCTGGGTCGCCGACCTGATGACCATGCAAGTTTGAGTGAGTTGGATTTGTAAATTTTTGATATTGAAAACTTATAACCAAAAATCAGGATGAAAATCCAGCTCATCCAAAAACTAGCGTTCTTATTCTAGCGATGCACCAAAGCTGACTATAACGCACCAAATAGATGCAGAAGCCACGCCTATTAGTATTGAAAACAGCTGAATCCCACTGGCATAGGAGTTGCTTGTAACAATAATCTACTGGAGCAGCATTGATGCAAAAAACTTACCCGATTAAATTTCAACGCCATGCCACGCCAGCCGCTGTCACCGATGGCATCGGTCGGCAGATAGGCTATTTGCGCATATCGGTCGTAGATCGTTGCAATTTGCGCTGCGATTACTGTCGCCCCGCTGCCGATGATTTTCATACTGCGCCGCGCCAGCATTTATTAACCTTTGAAGAAATCGAACGCATCGTGCGTGTCGCGGCAAATTTGGGTGTGGAAAAAATTCGCCTAACGGGCGGTGAACCCTTAGTGCGCAAAGGCATCGTCGAGTTGGTGGCACGCATCGCTGCTGTGTCTGGCATACGGGATTTGGCAATGAGTACCAATGCCACGCTGCTTGGTGAGTATGCCCAGCCCTTACGTGATGCGGGATTGCATCGCGTCAACATTAGCTTGGATACCTTGGATGAACGAAAATTTTCACAGCTGACGGGTGGTAATTTACGGGATGTATTGCGCGGTATTCATGCCGCACAGGATGCCGGTTTAACGCCGATAAGATTGAATGCGGTGTTGTTGCGCGGCATAAACGATAAGGAGGCGGGGCAACTCATTGACTTCAGTATTCGTGAGCAATTGGAACTGCGTTTCATCGAGCTCATGCCGATGCGCGAAGGCATGGATTGGCAGAAACATTATTACCCCGTGACCGAATTGCTCGTACAACCCGAAGTGATGGAACGAGTGGACATGACTACTTGGCAGCGACAAGGCTCATCGGCGGCGCGCTATTTGGCTTTGCGTCACGCGTCAGGAAGAGTGGGCTTTATCGAGCCGATGTCGAATCGTTTTTGCGAGGGTTGTAATCGGCTCAGGTTAATGTCGGACGGCAAGCTGCGCCCCTGCTTGCCTGCGGATAACGAAGTGGATTTACGCAGTGCCTTGCGTAGTGGTAGCAGTGATGACGCAATGTCAGCAATCATTCGCCAAGCAGCGGCGAGTAAACAAGCCATCGGAGAATATCGATTTGAGGAAGTTGGTAGGCAGAGATCAATGATTTCGATAGGGGGTTAACTGATGAATGAACTCACTCACTTTTCAGAATCAGGTCGCGCACGCATGGTCGATGTTTCGGATAAATCGACTACCCAGCGCATCGCTATTGCCAGCGGTGTGTTGCGAATGTTGCCTGATACTTTGACCAAAATTCAATCTGGAAAAATTGCCAAGGGCGATGTGCTGACGGTGGCAGATGTCGCAGCAGTGATGGCTGCCAAGCGTACCGCTGATTTGATTCCCATGTGTCACACCTTACCGTTGTCTGGCGTTGAAATTTCTTTCATTGAGATTCTTGAAAGGGATAACAGCGGTTGTGTTGGTTTGGCAGTAACCGCGACAGTGAAATGCATGGGACAAACTGGTGTGGAAATGGAAGCACTGTCAGCGGTCAGCGTGGCACTGCTCACGGTGTATGACATGTGCAAAGCAATTGATAAAGGGATGCGCATTGAGCTCATTCAACTGGATGAAAAGCACGGCGGCAAGAGCGGTGTGTGGAAGCGTGGCGAATCAAATAAACAGGAAACTAAATGATACGGGTGATTTTTTTTGGCCCGGTTGCAGATTGTGTGCAGTCGCGCGAGATGCAACTCGACTACGTTGTCGGCATGACTTTGCATGATGTGATTGCGCAACTGGGGGCGCAGCATCCCAATGCGTTCGGCATCGTTAGCTTCATCGCGGTCAATCAGAATCAAGTTCGCGACAAACAAATGGTGTTGCAAGATAACGACGAGATTGCATTCATGGCGAAGTTTTCGGGTGGTTAAGATGAACGCACCAGTCCGCATTCAGCAAGCCGATTTCTCACAAGACGAAGAAATCAGGGCATTGCGATCCAGCTCAAAGCGTATGGGCGGCATCGCCACATTCTTGGGATGCGCGCGAGATTTCTCTGAAGGACGCAATGTCTCGGAGATCAGCTTCGATGCTTACGGCAGCATGGCACTTGCCGAGATGAATAAATTGCGCAACGAGGCGATTGAGAAATTCGGCTTGCTGGATGCGCGCATCGTGCATCGCCTCGGAACAGTGCAATGCGGTGAAAATATCGTATTCATCGCGGCGGGAGCGCAGCATCGCGCACCTGCCTTGCAAGCCTGCCATTGGCTGATAGATGAGTTGAAGCAACGCGTACCCATCTGGAAAAAAGAAACTACACCGCAGGGGGAGACATGGGTCACTTCCCATCCGTGATTTCTATCGTCGGTCATTCCGGTGCGGGTAAAACCACGCTGATTGAACGCTTGCTGCCATTGCTCAACGCTAGTGGAATTCGCATTGCAACGATTAAGCACAGCCATCACGCTGTTGAATTGGATGTCGTCGGAACGGATAGTTGGCGGCACAAACAAGCAGGTGCGCAGGCAAGCATGTTGGTCACGTTGGCAGGAATGCAGTTAATTGCCGATGGTGTTGCACAGCAGAATCCACAACTGTTAGCGCAGCGATATTTTTTTGATATGGACTTGGTGTTGGTGGAGGGGTTTTCTCAAACGTCATGCGCCAAGATTGAGGTGTTACGCAAAGCGTGCAATCTAAATTTGCGATGCGCCTACCAAGACGGATTGGTGGCATTAGTGACCGATGTTGAGAACAGCAATATGCCACTTCCACATTTTGGATTAGACGACATCAGTAACATTGCGCAGTTTTTGATGGGCTGGAAACAACGACAAGGTGCGAAAATATGATTAACGATTGCACGGCGATCATTTTGGCAGGTGGTGATTCCAGGCGCATGGGGCGGGATAAAGCGATGCTGCCGTTTGCCAATCAGACGCTCATCCAGTCTGTGATTGAAACTGTACAACCCTTGTTTTCCGCCACCATGCTCAGTGTGCGTGAAACTCGCTCAGAAATTAACTTGCCCCAAGTTTGTGATACTCAAGACAATGGCGGCCCTTTGGTGGGGCTGATTACTGCACTGGAAAAAATCACTACGTCATGGGCATTCGTGGTGGCATGTGACATGCCTTTTGTCTCACCCGCTTTGGTAAAACAGTTGGCAAAAATTCGTGCGCAGCAACATGCCATTGTTCCTGTCGTGCATGGTCAATTTCAGCCACTCGCGGCATTTTATTCAACTAGCGGTATTCCGTTTATGCGCGCAAGTTTGTCGTTGGGTAATAAAAGTTTGTTAGGGGCGATTAGAAATATGCAGGTCAGTTATATTGATGAAATGGAAATGCTGCAAGCCGATCCGCAGTTACTCAGCTTTTTTGATTTAGACACGCCGCAAGATTTGCTAGTGGCACAAGGTATGAGATAAGTATGGACTATCTTTCACTCAGCGCCGCACAGCAGTGCATTTTGCAACACACCACTAGCTTGGGTGTGGAGTCGGTCAAGTTGCAGCAATCGTTAGGGCGAGTGTTGGCGGAAGCGGTTCGCTCCAACCGCGATCACCCACCTTATGATGTTTCGGCGATGGATGGTTACGCAGTACGTGCCGCAGATTTAATAAACGTACCCGCCACACTTGCCATAGTAGAGGACATCAAAGCAGGCGCAATGCCAATGATGGCGGTGATGGCTGGGCAGTGCGCACGGATTATGACAGGCGCACCGATGCCGCAAGGTGCAGATACGGTGATTCGAGTTGAGGATACGGAAATGGTGTTGGAAGCTGAGCAAGCCTTCCCCC
>JABFRF010000155.1 GCA_013141315.1 Gallionella sp.
ACCACCGCCAGTCTCGTTATCATCGCCCGCAAAATTGCACGCACCGCTTGGTCTATTCACCATTATCATTCAACCTTTAACCCTGAGCGGATTACAAAATGCTTGACGTGAACCATAGAATCTCAGGACAGGCCAAGCCTCTCCCGGAGGGCGAGGGGGCGAAAGGCTGACCAGTTCGCGGTTGGCGATCCACTGCGCGATGGTGGGGTCATCCACACCGATAATGACGACGCGGTAATCGGTGAGCAGTTTGCGTTCGATGGCTTTGCCGAACGGCAGGGCATACAGCACTACACCAAACAGGGCGGCGTTGTCCATGCCGACAACTTCGACACCGCGATCTTCGGCGGCTTTATGCACGGTGCTGGAATAAGTGCGCGGGGTGGCGGTGGCGAATAGCCGCTTGGCGCTGCGTATCTGCTCATTGTCGAGGATGGCGGTGAAGTCGCTGCCGACCTTGCCCGCACAACGGTGTGCTTCGTCCGCCACGGCGAGATCGAATGCGGGAGTGGTTGCATCGGCTTGGGCTGCGGCGATGACGGCAGAAGATTGGTAAGTGGAGAACACCACGCGGTTGCCTGCACCGCTGAGGAAACGTTTTACTTCTTCCGCATCCGAGGTGACGGGAAAGGCAAGATCAGCCACGCTGTGGATGGCTTCATCGTTTCCCTTCGTGACAGTTTGATCCGAGCAGACGCACAGCACTTCAAACGGCGTGGCGGCGGCGAATGTCCATTCGCGCAGAGTTTGCGCTAACAGGCCAAGCGAGGGCAACAAGACCAAGGTGCGGGTTGAGCCGATTGATTCAGCCGTGTTTATTCCAGATTGTCCATTGTGCTCAAACCCCTCCCAACCTCCCCTTGTCAGGGGAGGAGCTGGCTCGGCTCTCCCCATGACAAGGGGGAGTTGGAGGGGGTTAGGTTCTAATGGGTTACTTGTGTTCAACGCTCGCTGTGTCGCCAATCTTTCTTTGATCCACAGCGTGGTGTAGGTTTTGCCCGTGCCGCAAGCCATGATGAGTTGACCACGATCTGCGCTTTGCAACCCTTGTACTACGGCTTCAATAGCTTCGAGTTGGTGCTCTTTCGGTGTGGGACGGGCTTTGCGTTTGGCTTGCGGCAGTGATGCAAAATCGGCGGGATAGTCCAGCGCGGCCTTCTCAAAATCAGACAGCAGAAAGCGGATGACGGGTTTGTCTTGTGCGTCGCAAACTTGCTTGGCATTCGCACCGATTCGGTCGGTGGTGGCGATCAGCAGGCGGTGCTGAATGAGCGGACGATTCGATTCGCTGAGGAATTTATCGACATCATGTTTGGTGATGTCGTAGTCGGGTGAATAGCACTTGGCTTGCACCGCCCAGTGTTCGCCGTTCTTGTGCTGGAACACGAGGTCGATGCCGCAGTCCGCACCCCAGCGTTGCGGCCATTCATCCCACAGCCACACTTGATCGACTTGTGTAGCCCATTCGGGATCATTCTGCAAAAACCATTTAACGAAGTGCTCGAACTGCTTGCCGCGTTTGAATGAGTCGGGGTCGAGACTGTTATAGAAATCGGAGAATTGAACAGACATTTTTATTGCGCTATTCGGCATAACTGATATGCGTGTTCAAATTTTTCAACACCTCGCGGGTGATAGATTTATCAAACAAACGAATAACGAGAATGTCGTCTTCATCAAAATAAGTGGTGTGCATGCTTGTCATATTATTCAAGCTTATTTTTTGGTCTTAGCTAATTGCTCCGGCCACCTACGCGATGTATGAACTACCGCAAGGATTTGCACTTCGCCATTCAACTCTCGATAAGCCACGATGTAAGGATATTGGCTCATCACCAATTCGCGTGTGTCGGCTATTCGTCCAACTCTGCCGATAGTGGATTGATTGAGCAGAATGTTTGTTTCACTGCGTATGCTGGCTATCACCCGCCGAGCAGCATCGGGATTTTCTTCGGCTATGTATTTCTTGATTGCGCGTAAATCGGCAAGAGCCGCATCAAGCCAGCGCAACATTTTCACTCACCGCGCTCAGAAAAGAATGCCTCGACTTCTTTATCACTGGCGAATTCACCACGATCAGCTGCCGCGATTCGCTGCTTGAGCACTTCAACATAATGACGATCTGCGGCAAGGTATCCAGCAAGTGCTTCGTGGATGATTTCGGATTCGGTTCGATGTGTTTCTTCAGCCAGTTGATGAAACTGTTGCTGCATCTTTTGCTCAATAACGAGTTGGGTATTCATTTTGAACCTCCTGTTGAGTCTGAATTATTTCAAGACCTGATTCTACCGCATCTGTGATACCCACTACTCCACCCGCCCCGCTGCCAGCCTCAACTGCTTGCCGCAACGCTGCGCCAGTGCTTCGTCGTGCGTGACCAATATCAACGTTGTACCTTGTGCGCGGTTCAGTTCCAGCATCAGCTCAATAACTTGCGCACCCGTGGCAGCATCGAGGTTGCCGGTGGGTTCGTCGGCAAACAGAATTTTTGGTTGGCTGACAAAGGCTCTGGCTAAAGCAACACGCTGTTGTTCACCGCCGGATAAATGTTTGGGCAGATGATGGGCGCGTTCGCTCAAGCCAACTTGTTGCAACGCGACTTCGGCGCGCTGGCGTGAATCGTTCACACCGCGCAGCTCTAGCGGCAGCATGACATTTTCCAACGCATTCAGCGCGGGCAGTAATTGAAACGATTGAAACACGAAGCCCGCCAGTTCGCCACGTAGTTTGGCGCGTCCGTCCTCATCCAGCGCGAATAAGTCTGCACCATTCAGCAATACGCTGCCGCTGCTCGGCACGTCCAATCCCGCCAACAAACCGAGCAAGGTTGATTTGCCCGAACCTGATGCGCCGACGATAGCGAGGCTGTCGCCCGCTTCCACCGCGAAGGTGATTTCGTGCAAGATGGTGAGCGGCTTGTCACCACTTAACACTTGCTTACTTAGCTTTACTGCCTGCACAATCACTGCCATGAAAAATTTTAATCCTTCGAAAGATTTAGGTTTTGTCATTCCCGTAAAAACGGGAATCCAGTTTAATCAAAACGCTGGATTCCGGGTCAAGCCCGGAATGACGAGCTTAATAGTTATGTTGCTATTCGTAGCATTATGGCTGCCCTACTCCGCATTTGCCGCGAAAAATATCCTCGTTTTCGGCGACAGTCTATCAGCCGGATAAAACATCACACTGCTATCGTGATTGGGAGCAAAACTCAATAGTTTCGCCACGCTAGGAATTGCAATTAACAATTCTGCTCAACCCTTGGTGCGATGTAATTAAAGTTGAATCAACTATGCAGTAATGCTGATATCACGACTATCAATCTTGGAGTGCATCAACTTTTCGCGCTTTAACCTGACAAATTCCGTCAACAACTGCCGATAACTGTCAGCCGGGAAAAGATTATTTCAAAAAAATCACGCAGCTAACCTCAATCAAGAAACATTCAACATTAACTATTAAGCAACGATCAAAAAGTGTATTTATCTTTTCTATTACAATAATTTATATCCAATACTAACGCTACAGGATTTACTTCATTAAAAAATGCATTTGGGCAAATAGTAATGATTGGCATAGCAATTGCTTTTGAGAGAAATAGCAAACTCAATTAGACCTCAGGAGCATCAAATGAAAAAATTTTTAGCTGCCACAATCACCGCATCCTTGTTTGCAATCGCCGCACCCGCCGCACATGCTGCCTCACTTGCACCCTCTAACTTTAACGTAACCGCCAGTCTTGCGGCGGCATGCACCATCACTACTGTAGGTACCCCTGTTGTGGCCTTTGCTACCTACACCGCATTTCAAGCTACTGCTTTGACAGCAACACCCGCTACTATCGGTATCCAATGTTCACGCGGACTGTCTGCGCCAACATTTGCATTCGACGGCGGAACGGGTGGCGGTGTGATAGCCGGGCTTAACTATACCGTTAGCGCTACAGCGGGTGCGGCAACAGCTGGCACTCCCGCCACTGCCGCTGCAATAGGAACACCCGATACTCGCACCATTACCCTCGCGGGCAATATGCCTGCCGGGCAAGCGGGTGATTGCGCAGGCAATGCTGCTTCATGCGTAGCCACAGTAACCGCAGTACGTACCATTACTATCTCTTACTAACTTGCTAAGCAAAACCGATCGCCGATAGTTTATCGGTGGCTTAGTGAATGATTCAACTATTCGGAACACATTACGTTTTATTTCACTTTAATTTATAGGGAGTTTCAACATGACAAGCATTCAACTGAAAAAATTTGCCGCTTCAACAATCGCAGCAGCAATGATGTTCGCAGCAGCTTCATCAGCTCAAGCAGCAGCGGCAACTGTATCCACTACTTTTAATGTTGACATATCGCTCAGCCCTTTATGCTCGGTTACGACACCTGCCAACCTCGCTTTTAACTACACATCTTTTCAACCTACGCCAGCGGCTGCAAGCACGCCATTTACCGTGACCTGCCCCAATGGGACGCCTTACACAGTAGGCGTAACCGGTGGTGCAACTGATGATGCTGTCAATCTGACTTATAACTTGGCAGTCGCTGCACCAGTTGGCGGCGGTACAGGTAGTGGCGTAGCTCAAAGTTATGCTATCAATGGCACGATTGCCAGTGGTCAAGGTGGTACTTGCACAACAAATCCTTGTACCAATGCTTTAGCAACCAATAACGTACAAACCATTACTGTTTCTTACTAATAGCGACAGGTAATTCAGGGGCGCGTTATTTCGCTACAGCCCAAATGAAACCGAGCGTTCTCTTAGGATCGCTCACACGACCAGCAGCTTCCGCTAAAGTTCTTACCTTGGCGGCACTGCTGGTTTTGTGTGTAGAGCCTAGTTATGCCGGGCAAACGAACTCGCAGTTTCAAGTGTTGATCAATCTGCAATCTCACAGCGGAACGCCAAATGCGGGGATATGCCGCAGCAGTAGCCGCATCGGCACCTTTGGTGAAGTAGTTACTGTTGAATGTACGACAGGTAAGGTCGTGACTTTTTCCGGCAATGCCAACGGCCTGCCTTGGACAGCGATGCAAGATGGTTCATACCGTTTTTTGACACAGCTTTCCGAAGAACCTGTCTCGCTGGGTACGCTTGACGTTTACGCGGGAGGCGGCACAGTGACTTCTTGGCGCATCGTTAGATTAGCCAATCGGGACTATATTGAATTGATGGTAGGATGGTAATATCCAACGATTTACACAATGAAAGTTGACAACCAAATGAAAAAAATCTTGGCAAAAACTATATCCATTTTGCTTGCAACTAGCCTTGCGTTGCCCCTTTTAGCTGCACCATTTTCTGTTACGCCGGTGCGCGTTTACATGACCCCGAAAGACAAAGCCATCGCTGTCACGGTCACTAACGAAGGCGATGAAGAACTGGTGATGCAAGCCGACTTATATTCATGGAAACAAAAAGCCAACGGTGAGGACGACTTGGTATTGACCGAAGATATTTTGCTCTCACCGCCTATCGTCAAGCTCGCTGCCAAATCTCGCCAAGTATTGCGCTTGGCGCGTTTGCGTTCAGTGTCAGAAACTGAACAACTTACTTATCGTATGATCATGCGCGAGATCCCTGAAGCGAAACCCAACAATGGAAATTTGCAGTTGCAAATTGCGATTGCGTTCTCGCTACCCGTTTTTATTACCCCGCCAAAAGCAAAGTTTTCATTAAATTGTACCGCTGCAAGATCTGCAGCTGATAGCATCAAAGCTGCCTGCGAAAATGCCGGGAATGCTTACGCTCAGATTGTTGACTTTGAACTTACCAATGCCGAAGGATCAAAGTTAGCGAGCCGTGACACAGGCGGTTATATCTTGCCAACTGTGAAGCGCAGTTTCGACATCAAAGCAGACCATGCACTGGCTAGCGGCAAAGCCAAACTGACTGTACGCTTGGATGATGGAAGTAAACAGGCCTTCGATGTAACTATTTCCGATTAAGGGTTGAAGCGTGGGCGTTTTCCAATTCCCGCGCGTACTTCCGCTGCTACTCGCTCTTTGGGCGGGCTCTGCGTCAGGCTTCAGCATTTATGATACTGAGCTTGCACCCAATACGGAACCTGCAGCCGACGCTACGCCTGAGACAGACTCAACCCCCAAAGCATTGCAACCCGCACCACTTTTGTTTACCCGGACGATCAATGGCAAACCTGCACCCGAGGAAAAAAAGCCTGAGGTGGTGCCTATCATCATCACCCCGTTCGCCGCTAGACCGATACCGGTCACCCCTGAAAAATCCGCGCTCACAGAGGCCGCTAAAACCAAGGATAAACTGCTTCCGTTAGAGGTCGTGGTAAATGGCGCGAAGAGCGGCACGTGGTTGCTGTTGGAGCGCGGTGGCAATATGTATGCACCTTACGATGCATTTACGGAATGGCGTGTGCAACTTTCCCCCGACGCAAAGCCCATCGACTACAAATTTGACGGGCAAGAATACTGGCCCCTTTCATCCGTACCGGGCTATAAAGTCAAAATGGATTTTGCCAGCCAATCCGCCGAATTATTGTTCTCTCCCGAAGCGTTTGCCGCAACGCGTATGGTTCAAGAAAAATCTAAGCAACTGGTGCTGAGTCCCGTTTTACCGAGTATGTTTTTGAACTATGATTTCAATTATTCCAACACCGTGCTACGCAACTCACCTATCATCAACGACTTGGGTGTACTGGCGGAAATTGGGGCTTCCAACACATGGGGGGTGTTGACCAACAGCGTCACGGGGCACAATTTAACCAACAGTTCCGCTGCGGTGACCGCACGTAGTTTGATTCGCCTTGAGACCACTTTCACGCGCGATTATCCCAATCAAAATCGCACGCTTAGAGTGGGCGATAGCGCAACCCGTACCGGCATGTGGGGGCGCAATGTGTATTTTGGCGGCATCCAATACGGCAGCAACTTCGCACTGACACCAGGTTTTGTCAGCCAACCTATTCCAGCCCTGACTGGCGTATCGACCGCGCCTTCCACCGTGCAGATGTATGTCAATGATGTATTGCGCCAAGTCTCCGATGTTCCGACCGGGCCGTTTGCCATCGACAACTTTCCTTTGCTGGCAAACAGTGGTGACGTGAAGATGGTGGTACGAGATATTCTGGGGCGCGAAACCGTCATTGAACAATCGTTCTTCACCAGCACCGATCTGTTAGCTAAAGGCTTGAGCGATTGGAGTGTGGAAGCGGGAAAAATGCGGCGTGATTTAAGCCAAGCCAGCAACCACTATCGAACCTATTTTGGTAGCGGCACATGGCGTTATGGTTACAACGACAACCTAACCTTTGAAGGGCGTGCCGAATTGACCAGCACAACACGCACAGCAGGCTTAGGCATCGTATCTGCCCTGCCTAAACAGATTTTAGGTCAAGCCTCCTTGGCAATCAGCAGCGGCACGGGAAAGTCAGGTGGATTATGGTTACTGGGCCTGGACCGCGATGGCTTGCACAATAGCGTGTCCATCCAAGCGCAAGGCGCGGCACGAAACTTTCGTCAATTGGGACAAGACCCAACTATCCTGCCGATCCGCTTGCAGCTGGCGGGTAACTGGAATTACACAACAGAGAAATATGGTTCATTTGGTATGGGATTAGCAGCCCTTAGCCGGTATGACAACACACGCATCACCACTGTGTCGAGTAACTTCTCAACACGCATTGGCGCACAAAACAATTTGAGTTTCACCGCCAGCCGCGCCATCAATGGCATTGATAACTCATCCATCGGCTTATTTTTGACCATGCCATTGGGCGACAACAGAATCGTGAGTTCATCAGCCACCAGTCATAGCGGGCAGCAAGATTTTTACGTTTCGGCTTTGCAAAACCCTGGGAACGACGAGAACCTTGGCTGGCGCGCTTTGGCAGGTCATCAACAAGGCCAGGCACGAGCCGAAAGCGGCTTGTACTACACCGGTCGTTACGGCAAAACCACAGGGGACATCAGCTTAGCGCCCAACCAAACGGCACTGCGACTTGGCGCAAGCGGCGGCTTGGTATTTGCCGATAAGAATTTATTTGCGACACATCGCGTCGATCAAAGTTTTGCCATCACCGTAGTGGCGGGCTATAAAAATATCGGCATCGGTTTGGGCAGCAATGTATTGACGCACACCAATGCCCGTGGCGTGGCATTGATTCCGCGACTGATCCCTTACCAGACCAATTCCATCAGGCTTGACCCTAGCGACCTGCCTATCAGTGCGGAAATCGATAGCATCGAGGAAAATGTCGTCCCTGCTTGGCGCAGTGCAGTCAAAATTATTTTCCCTGTACGCGGTGGTCGCGCTGCATTACTAAAAATCATTTTCGATGATGGCGAAGTCGCCCCTGCCGGAGCCACGGTCAACATCGAAGGAGACAAACAAGAGTTTTATGTGGCGCGACGCGGCGAGGCTTTTGTTACCGGGCTGTTGCCTAGTAATACCGTAATCCTGAATTGGAATGGACAGCAATGTAAAATCGGCACCACACTTCCACCCGAATCGCCTGACGAAATCGCCCGCTTAGGCCCATTGCTTTGTAAAGGAATCACAAGATGAACGCCCAATTATTTCGCTCACATACGGTTGCGTGGCTAGGCATTTTATTTTCACTGTCTTTTTCTCACTTCGCCCAAGCAGCAGTACTCTGCAGCGTGACTTCACCGGGATTTTCAGCGGCTTATGTCACCTCAAATATCACCACTAACGTTACTGCGACCTCCTTCACGGTCACGTGTACCAAAGATGCTGTGGGTCGCCGTGCCACGTCAACAATTAGCTACCAAGTCACTGCTGGCAATGGATTACAGCCAACTGGCACGCAGAACCGTGCTAAAAAACTTACCAGCTTCCTCAATTATTCTGTTTCAACCGTCCCAACTTGTGCCACACCATGGAAGGGGGCAACCGTCCTGCCAAGCATTGCCGCATCGTTCGTCATGGCAATCAATACCACCGTCACTAATACTTACACATTCTACGGTTGCATACCCCCGTTGCAAGTGGCTACTGCGCCAGCAGGAAACTATACCGACACTGTTACTATGACCATCGCCCGCCTAGGTGGCGGCGGAGGTCGAAATCGAGTGACCTTCACTAACGGCACGTTCCCTGTCAATATCGTCGCACCAGCCACTTGCGCGCTCACCACGCCACCTACCAACCTCGCATTTGCTTATACCGCATTCCGCCCTACTGCAGTGCTTGCCAGCGCCTCTTACAGCGTGACCTGCAGCACACTTTTGCCTTACACCATGGCACTGGATGCCACAGCCGGGGTAGTGACGGGACTCAACTACACATTGGCTCTAAATACAGTAGCAACAGGCGGGGCAAACCCCCTTGCTAGCGTTGGAACAGGAGTCGCCCAAAGCTTTTTCATCAACGGCAGCATGGCTGCCCGGCAAGCTGGCACGTGTACTACAGCCCTATGCACCGGTGCGCAAGTCAGAACGCTGACCATCACATACTAATTCAGCACCTTCATCGCCACCTCTGCATCTGCGACCTAGTGCAGCCTAGTATTCAAGCCATTTATGCCACAATAATTTATTACAATTGAATTATTGTCAGGTAAGGTTGAACTACTATAATCAACCACCTCATCACAGTTCACCTTCATGTTCGTCCATTTTATGCGCCCTGCTAGCTTTGCACTCTGCTTGATATTGAGCAGCTGGACTCACGCGGAACAAGTGACCTACCCTTACGATACCTGCACGCATTCATTACCCAATCACCCGCTGAATTTGCAAGAAGTAGTTAATCTCGCGTTATGTAACAACCCGCAAACACGCGAGATGTGGGCAAATGTGCAAACTCAAACAGCGCAACTAGGCGTAAGCAAAGCAAGTGAATTTCCAAGCATTGCATTAAGTGTTGGCGAAAATCGCAACTGGTCAGCAAACACTTCTGCGCTCAATCAACAGAACATCGGTTTATCTGCGTCGTATCTGCTGTTTGACTTTGGCGCGCAGTCTGCCAATATAGAAAGTGCCAATCAGTTGCTGGTTGCGGCGAGTGCCACACAGAACAGCATTATTCAAAGTATTTTCCTTTCTGCAGTACAAGTGTTTTATCAAACTCAGGCTGCTGCCGCTGCACTGGATGCAGCGCAGGTTTCGGAGCAATCCGCACAAGCAAGTTTTGCTGCGGCACAAGCTCGCTATGTGGCAGGCAGTGCAACACCTGCGGATAAACTCTCCGCGCAAACTGCCTATTCTCAAGCGACATTGAATCGGATGACGGCTGACGGTAATCTAAAAAAATCACAAGGCATGTTGGCCAATGCGCTGGGCTTGGATGCCAACAAAAATGTCTCTCTAGCCAGTGCTAATACGATTGCGATGCCCACGAATTTTTCCGCCAATGTTGACGCGTTGATCGAGCAAGCACGCCAGCACCGCGCTGATCTGCAAGCCGTAGCGGCACAAGTAAAGGCTGCGCAAGCCTTTACTAATGCGGCACGCGCGGCAGGTCAACCAACCATCTCATTGGCTGCGGCAAACAACCACAACAGTATCGGCAGTAGCAATTCTCACAACTACACTATCGGGATCAATGTCAGTGTGCCAATCTTTTCCGGCTATGCACCCACCTACCGAGTTCACGCTGCCGAAGCGCAAGTGGAAGCAAAAAATGCGCAGCTAGAACGTTTGGATTTGCAGATTGCGCTTGATGTATGGACGGCCTATCAAAACCTCATCACACTCACACAGACCTTGCAAACCACCGCTGACTTATTGGATAGTGCGACACAATCTGAGCACACTGCACTGGGTCGCTATAGGGCTGGCTTGGGTACGATGCTCGATGTACTCAGTGCGCAAAGTGCGCTTGCCAATGCCAGACAACAACGCGTACTAGCGGCATTTAATTGGAACATCAGTCGCGCCACCCTCGCGCAAGCAATGGGAAATTTGGATGTGGATTTATTAAACACTTTGTCTACAAGTAGCCCTGCACAATAAGAAAGTCACTATGAAACAGCTTTTTCGCTCTTGGATTTTTTGGTTGATCACTTGTCTAGCATTAAGCACAACCATTTACTTCGGCTATCAAAAGTTCAACACTATCCCGCTTGATCAACAATACCGTTTGCAGGCTGTCACTCAAGGTGACCTCAGCCAAATTGTCTCCGCTAATGGCACCATCAATCCGCTATCGTTAGTCAGTGTTGGTACGCAGGTTTCCGGCACGGTCAAAAAACTGTATGTCGATTTCAACAGCAAAGTCACGCAAGGACAAATTCTCTTAGAACTCGATAATTCGATGCTTGCCGCGCAGTTAAAACAAACTCAGGCGAACATCCAAAGCGCGGTCGCCTCATTTGAATTAGCTACCGCAAACGAAGCACGGATGCGCAGCTTGTTCGCTCAAGAATATGTGTCGCGACAAGAATTGGACACCGCCGTGCAAGCTAAAAAAGTGGCGGAAGCACAAACTCAAGTCAGCAACGCCGTATTGGAACGCGATCGCGCCAACCTTGCCTACTCAGTGATACGTTCGCCTGTCGCGGGTGTGGTGGTCGATCGTTCGGTGGATGTCGGACAAACCGTTGCTGCGAGCTTGCAAACCCCCACATTATTTAAGATTGCGCAGAATTTATCCAAAATGCAAATCCACGCCAACTTTGCCGAAGCCGACATTGGCAGCATACGCGTGGGCATGCCGGTTAAATTTACGGTTGATGCATTTACCGGAAAAAATTTCAAAGGCGAGGTGATGCAAATTCGCCTCAATCCGACCACTGTATCAAACGTAGTGACTTACGATGTCGTCATCAACGTCGATAACCCTGAGCAACTTTTACTGCCCGGCATGACGGCGTATGTGAGTATCGCCGTAGCTGAACGCAAGAATGTATTGCTTGCTCCCAATGCTGCGTTACGCTTCAAGCCAACGGGTTTAGATAACGCCAAAAGTACCGATGCTAAAAACCAAAATGGCAACCTCCCTGGCGGAGGAAAATCGGGTGAAGGTGCAAAATCCAAACGTGATGGTTTTTCTGGCAAAGTCTATGTGCTGCGCAACTCAGAACTCGTACCAATTAGCGTATCGCTGGGCATTACCGACAATCGCAATACCGAAATCATCGGCGGCGAACTCAAGGTGGGTGATGAACTCATACTGGGTGAAGCAAAAATGGACAGCAAACCGAAAGCCAGCGGCACACCGAGTGGGCCGAGAATGTTCTAATGAACCAAGTTGTCATCCAAGTTGAAAACCTGAATAAATCCTACCCCACTTCGGCGGGGCTTTTTCCTGCGTTGAAGGACGTTAAACTGACCATCAATTCTGGTGAGTTTGTCGCCATAATGGGGCAGTCGGGTTCGGGGAAATCTACTTTCATGAATATCCTTGGCTGTTTGGATAGTGCTACTGAAGGTCGTTACGTGTTGGATGGTCGCAGTGTTGCCGAACTGAATAAAGATGAATTGGCGTTGTTGCGTAACCGCACGATTGGCTTTGTGTTCCAAGGGTTTAACCTGCTGCAACGCATGTCGCTACTGGAAAACGTTGCGTTGCCGCTAATCTATTGCGGTGTAGCGCATCATAAACGCCAGCAACGCGCACTGGAAATGCTCACCAAAGTTGGGCTGGAAAGCAAAGCCAATTCGCTACCCAATCAAATTTCTGGCGGGCAACAACAGCGTGTAGCGATTGCGCGTGCGTTGGTGAATCAACCTCGCTTGATTCTGGCCGATGAACCCACTGGTAACCTCGACAGCCACACCAGCGAAGAGGTAATGCAATTGTTTGAATCCCTCAATCGTGATGGCATCACCATCGTGCTAGTCACGCATGAACCTGACATTGCTCGCTACGCCAAACGCCAAGTGCGTTTTTTGGATGGCTGCATTGTTAGCGACCAAGCTACTCAACATGCGGAAGTAAACACATGATGCTCATTATGCTTGGTGAGGCTTGGCGTGCCATGGGCGCAAACCGTTTACGAACGTTACTAACGATGCTCGGTATGGTCATCGGCGTAGGGGCGGTGGTGCTGATGATGGCGGTTGGGCAAGGTGCACAGTACGCTATCAAACAAACTATCGCGGCGATGGGTAGCAATTTGTTCGTGCTGTTATCGGGAAGCAGTACTGCAGGGGGCGTGCGTTCTGGGGGCGGTGGCAACCTCACCTTAACCGCCAGTGATGCCGAGGCAATTGCGGAATTACCCGGCGTGCAAGCCGTCGCGCCGATTCATCCGGGCAGCGCACAAATCGTCTATGGACCGAACAATTGGAACACCTCCATCATTGGCAGCACGCCGAGTTATCTGGATGCGCGTTCATGGCCGATTAGCACAGGTGCAGCCTTTACCAACTCTGATGTGCGCTCTGCAACACGCGTCGCACTCATCGGCAAAACGGCCGCACAAAATTTATTTGGCGACGACGATCCCGTTGGTAAAACCATCCGTATTCGGCAAAGCCCTTTCGTCATCCTCGGTACGCTCGCCGCAAAAGGTCAAGGCATGGATGGCCGCGACCAAGATGACACTATCATCATCCCACTCACCACCGCACAGCGCAAAGTATTTGGCTCGCAAGTGCCCGGCTCGGTGCGCATGGTGATGGTGCAGACCACCACACAGGAAATAATGCCCATCGTAGAAAAATCCATGACCGAATTACTGCGTCAACGTCACCGCATTCGTGATGGTATGGACAATGATTTCTCCTTGCGAAATTTAACTGCTGCCGCAGATTCTGCCGAAGAAAGCACCCGCGTGATGTCTATGCTGCTCGGCGCAATTGCCTCGGTTTCGTTGCTGGTTGGCGGTATCGGCATCATGAATATCATGTTGGTTTCGGTGACTGAACGAACCCGCGAGATAGGCATTCGTATGGCCATCGGTGCGCGTCAAAAAGACATCCTCATGCAGTTTTTGCTTGAAGCTATCGTCATTTCCGTACTCGGCTGCTTGATTGGGTTATTACTAGGCATCGGTAGCGCGCTACTAACGGAATCTTTAACCGGTACCGTTGTCATCATTTCCGCCAACTCAATTTTGGTGGCATTTAGCGTGGCAGCGACAGTAGGCATTTTCTTCGGTTATTATCCCGCCCGTAAAGCTGCGCAGCTTGATCCGATAGAGGCTTTACGATACCAATAATCACTTTTAAGCTACTTATAGCCCACGATGAAAAAAACATTATTTACCCCGCATCTAAGCAAGTCGCTGTTGCTTACTGTTTCAATAACAGCACTATTGAATATATCGCCAGATGCATTTGCCGGTGATGCACCAGAAGAAATCTCACAGCGAATTTCTGTCGGCGATCCCGTTGCAGGCAAAGAGAAATCTACGCTTTGTCAGGGTTGTCATGGAGAATTGGGCATCAGCACGTTACCGGATGTACCCAATCTGGCCGGACAATGGAGTGCCTACATCATGAGGCAGCTCAGGGATTTCTGGGCCGGTTCACGTGTTGATCCCATTATGACCGACATGGCAAACACAGTGAGTAGCATGGAAGACGCTTTTGATATCTCAGCTTATTACGCCAGCCTAAATCAAATGACTGGACAAGCCAACCCAAATGAAGAAGGAAAAAGGCTGTATATCATTTACCGCTGCATCAGTTGTCACGGCGAGGAAGGCAAAGGTCGTCCCATGAACAACCCTATGTTCCCCATAATCGGGGGGCAACACAAAGAATATTTGATTAAGCAATTAGATGATTTTAGATGGGGACGCAGAGAGTCAGACATGTCCGGAACCATGCCCACCCTTGCTCAAAGGATGAGCGCAGACGAAATTGAAGCAGTAGCGGAGTATCTATCAGGGCTGTGAAAACAGAAACTAAATGTGCACTTACCTTAATGCCTCATTGACACTGAATACGTTATAAGAAAGAATCTGGGCAAATGTAAATGATGCCTAAGGCAAGTCCATGTTGATTTCAAATAAAATCAGAACGGCTACGGTGCTAATGTCAGTGCTACTGATAGCCAACCTTTCCCATGCGGGTGATGATCCCATTGAAATTTCGCAACGCATATCCAGTGGAGACCCCGTTGCGGGAAAAGAAAAATCCACCTTGTGCCAAGGTTGTCATGGCGAAACAGGGATCAGCATTATGCCCAACATCCCCAACCTCGCCGGACAATGGGGTGCTTATATCATGAGGGAACTCAGAGATTTTTGGTCAGGCTCCCGCACTGATCCCATCATGACCGATATGGCTGGCACGGTAACCAGCATGACCGATGCGTTTGACATTTCTGCCTATTTTGCCAGTCAACCCCAAATGCCCTTCGAGCCAACCACAAACGACAACGAAGAAGGAAAAAGGTTATATATTATTTACCGCTGTATTAGTTGTCACGGTGAAGAGGGCCGAGGTAGGCCGCAAAACAATCCCATCTTCCCAATCATAGGTGGCCAACATAAAGAATATTTAATCAAGCAATTAGATGATTTCAGAACCAGTATGAGAGATACCGACATGTCCGGCACGATGCCTATCCTTGCCAAACGCTTGAGTGCCGCCGAAACCGATGCAATTGCTGATTATTTAAGTTCAAAAAAACCTCCCGATCCTGTTGAAGTTGCCGTGCCGATAATCACGCCAGTTGTCACTTCAGCCATTCCTGAGATTTGGAAGACCTTGCTTTCAGACAAACCGATGATGATTGAAGGAACGAATTTTGTTACTGATTCCGCCAAGCTCAAAATTATTGCCTATCAGCAATTGAATGGCTTAGTGGAGTTCGCCAAAACCTATTCTGAGCCTGTCATCAATGTGGTCGGACACACCGATAGTACCGGCACTGTAAAACATAATGAAAAACTTTCTTTGGCTCGTGCTGAATCTGTCAAAGCTTATTTGATTAAACAAGCTATAGCTGCAGACCGAATCATTGTCAAAGGTGAAGCTGCAAATAGTCCCATTGCTGATAACAAGACCATCACTGGTCGCGCTAAGAATCGTCGTGTAGAAATTCGCACTTCCATACGTGAAGAAACCAAAGTATTGGTGACCAATCTGCCCTAAGTTTTGGGCAGCCTGCATTAACAGTGTGAGACGGCGTACATCCTCTCATGCTATGCTCCATAACAGCTTTCAATCACATTACCATCATGTCTGTTTCAATCAAAACATCCCAAGAAGTCGAAAAAATGCGCGTCGCAGGACGCTTAACTAGTGAGGTTTTGGATTACATCGGACCTTTTGTCAAAGCGGGTGTTACCACTAATGAACTGGACAAGCTTTGCCACGATTTGATCGTGAGTGTGCAGCACGGCATTCCTGCTCCTTTGAACTACGCACCGCCTGGGCATACCCCTTACCCGAAATCGATATGCTCGTCGATCAATCACCAAATTTGCCACGGCGTACCTAGCGAAAAAGTATTGAAGAATGGTGATATCGTCAATCTCGACATCACTGTCATCAAAGATGGCTATCACGGCGATAGCAGCCGGATGTTCTTTGTAGGCGAACCCTCAATACAAGCTAAACGGTTATGTGAAATAACTTACCAATCACTGTGGCGCGGCATTCGTGTCGTCAAAGCCGGTGCGTATTTGGGTGATATTGGCCATGCCATTCAAAGTTTTGTCGAACCATTAGGGTATAGCGTGGTGCGAGAATTTTGCGGACATGGCATCGGAGCGCGCTTTCATGAAGAGCCTCAAGTATTGCACTACGGCAAACCCAAAACAGGAATGCGTCTCGAATCTGGCATGGTGTTCACCATTGAGCCAATGATTAACGCGGGAAAAAAAGACATCAAGCAATTAGGCGATGGTTGGACTATTGTCACCAAAGACCATAGTCTTTCCGCACAATATGAACACACCCTGCTCGTCACCGACACCGGCTATGAAGTATTGACCGTTTCAGATGGCTGCCCTCCCCCGCCAAACGCCTGATGCAACCACTAGGCATACAGCCAAGTCGGTGAAAGCCGCCAGCCAAGTTATGGGGCAAAATACTACCGCAGCATTGCGCGCATCCTTACAGTGCGATCGCTTAGCCTTAGAGCAAGATTTTCTGCGACACGCCTCACCCGCACGACTGCTCAAAGCACACAGCAAACTCATTGATCAATACCTCAATCGGATTTGGCAGCAGCTTGTTATGCCGGTCAATATCTCGCTCGTCGCAGTAGGCGGCTACGGTCGAAATGAGCTATACCCAAAGTCTGATATTGATTTGCTAATCTTATTGGATACCGAACCCGATGCAGTATTAGAAAAAAAATTGCGTGGCCTGATAAGTACACTATGGGATATCGGTCTGGAAGTCGGCCACAGTACGCGTACTATAGGAGAGTGCTTGTCTGAGGCTGCCGACATCACCGTGCAGACTAATTTATTGGAAGCCCGTTTGCTTGATGGCAGTATCAACCTGTTCAATGACTTGCATCAAGCAATGCGCCAGCAACTTTCCCCAGGCAAATTTTTTATCGCCAAACAGCTGGAACAACAACAACGCCATTCGCGATTTTTGGATGCTGACTTCAACCTTGAGCCCAATCTAAAAGAAAGCCCCGGGGGATTGCGTGATCTACAAACCATCACTTGGATTAGCCGTGCGGCAGGGCTGGGTACTCGCTGGTCTGAGCTTGCTCAAGCCGGATTGATCACCCGCGCCGAAGCCCGCCAAATCGCGCGACATGATACCCTGCTGCAAACCCTGCGCATACGGCTACATTACTTATCCAAGCGACGTGAAGATAAATTGATGTTCGAATTTCAAACACCCCTTGCCGAGCAAATGCATATCACTGCCTCGGACAACCGTCGTGCCAGTGAACATTTGATGCAGCGTTATTACCAAACCAGACGTGTGGTACTCCAGTCCAACACCATTTTATTGCAAACCTTGCGCGACTATTTATTCAGAGAAACACCACCACAGTACGCCTTAAATGAACG
>JABFRF010000084.1 GCA_013141315.1 Gallionella sp.
ATATCTCCAGGGTCATACACTGCACCGGCATCAAGAAAGCCACTCAAGCGCACCGAATTGTCTTTACCCATTCCCGGAAAGGGAGCCAGCAATTCAACACCACCAACCACTCTACGCGTTCCGCCCAATACCGCGCCCGTTGTGTCTCGCGGACCCAGCGAGCTAGGATCAAATCCCCTAACAGAACCGGCCCCACCCGCATAAAAATTCTTAAAGAATGGCAAAGGTTTACCGGCATAGCCTCCCGCAACCCCGATTTCCGCATTGAGCATCAACGTGATCCCTCTGCTCACGGGATAATACAATTGCTGCTGATAATTGAGCTTGTAGTATCGTGCATCCAGCGCAGGTAAAGCAATTTCTGCCGAGACTCGCTGCACCTTACCTTCGGTGGTAAAGATCGCGCTATCTCGTGTGTCTTTACCCCAACCAACTGTGCTTAACAAGTTATTAGTCGTTGCACCAAAAACATTGACATACTGTGCTAGACGACTAGGAGGATTGGCTTGTAAGCCCAGCTGGGTTCTTTCTACCGAAAGTCCGTAGTTGATGGATTCATCTTCACCGATAGGCACCCCGAATCGAACCCCGCCTCCCAAGGTATGGGATGAATACTGGCTCACCGCAGTGCGTTGCGAATCGGTGTTGCGCTTATACAGATCAAATCCACGACTGACACCTTCATCAGTGTAGTAAGGGTTGGTATAGGAAACCGAATACACTTGATTGACTTTACCGGTATTGATCTGCGTGGAAAGATAATTGCCACTACCAAACAGGTTGGCTTGTGTTACCCCACCCGTGATGACGAAACCTTCGCCACTGTTATAACCTGCACCCGCGTTGATACTGCCTGTGGATTTCTCCTTGACCGACAAATTCACATCCATCTGATCGGGCGAACCTTGTACAGCAGGCGTTTCGATATTCACTTCGGAAAAGAAATCCAACCTATCGACACGTTGCTTTGATTTTTTAATTTTGTCGACATCAAACCATCCGCCTTCGATCTGACGAAATTCTCTGCGTATCACTTCATCACGAGTTTTGTCATTTCTCGAAATGTTAATGCGACGGATATACACCCGCTGACCGGGATCGATCAAAAAGTCAAAAGCGACCTGGTGCCGCTCTTTATCCAGACTTGGAATCGCATTAACATTGGCAAACGCATAACCCTCCAAGCCTAAGCGATCTCCTATCTTGGCACTGGTTTCAGTCAAGGCTTTGCGGGAAAACGTGTCGCCCAGCTTTACTTTCACCAGCTTTTCGATTTCCGCTTTGGGTATCAAGGTGTCTCCCGACACACTCACTTTGGCTATGGAATATTTTGCACCTTCAATCAGGTTAATCGTGATGTAAATATCTTTTTTGTTGGGCGTAATCGACACTTGCGTGGAATCAATGTTGAATTCCAGATAACCATTGTCCATATAAAACGAACGCAAAATTTCCAGGTCAGCAGAAAGTTTTTGTTTGGAGTATTGGTCGCTACTACTGAACCAGCTGAGCCAACCAGGCGTGCCGAGCTTCATCAAATCGAGCAAAGTATTTTCGCTGTAAGCCTGATTGCCAATCAAATTGATTTGCTTGATTTTCGATACCTGCCCTTCAACCACATTGAACACCACATTGACGCGATTACGCTCCAACTCAGTTACCGTGGTCGATACAGACACGGCGTATTTACCGCGTGCCACATACTGACGTTTCAATTCCTGCGTGGCTTTTTCCAACGCGCCTTTGTCAAAAATGCGTGCCTCTGCCAGCCCCGCGTATTTCATGCTTTCTTTGAGTTGATCTTTGGGGAAATCTGACGTGCCATTGAATTCAATGCTGGCAATCGACGGGCGTTCTTGCACTTGCACCACCAATACATTTCCATCGGCTTTCAGCGACACGTCTTTGAAAAATCCTGTCACATATAAAGCGTGTATCGCTTTTGCCGCTTGCTGGTCGTCGATCATTTCGCCAACTTTAATCGGCAAATAGCTAAACACTGTACCCGCTTCAGTGCGCTGTATGCCCTCGACGCGAATATCCTTGACGGTAAAGGGTTCTATTGCCCATGCAGCAGAAAAATTCAGCAGCAGTAATAAGCTTGCCAGTAAGTTTAATTTCATTATTTTTAACTAGCGAACAGACGATTTACGTCGTTGAAAATTGCAAAAGTCATTAACGTTCCAAGGATCGCGATACCAATTTTCTGACCGATTTCCCAAGCCTGTTCCGACACTGGGCTACCCTTAATCAGCTCGGCGGCATAATACAACAAGTGTCCACCATCCAATAAAGGAATGGGCAGCAAATTCATCACGCCCAAGCTGATGCTAATCAAAGCCAAAAAACCAAGATACGCTGCGATGCCCATGCCTGCAGACTGCCCCGCGTAATCAGCAATCGTAATCGGGCCACTGATATTCTTTGCTGAAATTTCGCCCATCACCATCTTAAACATCATCTTCAAGCTAATCACAGATGTTTGCCATGTCTTGCGCACGGCCTCACTCACCGCCTCCACCGGGCTATACACTACATCCGTAAACATGGCTTGCCACTCGGCTTCATTTACTTGAGGTGCGACACCAATTTTACCCACGGACTTGCCAGCTTCTTGCGCAGCTTGTGGCACAACGGCAAGAGTCAACGTGACCTCACCGCGCTGAATTTCTAACGGCACAGATTGATTCGGGTGAGTACGAATAATCTCTACCAGCTCGCTCCACACCTTTATCAATACACCGTTGGCGCGTAAAATTTTATCGCCCGCTTTCAGACCTGCACGTTGCGCCTCCCCAGCATCTACCAGCTTACCAATCACAGGTAAAATAATAGGTTGATAAGGCTGTAAGCCAAGCTTAATCAGGAAATTCCCTTCCAAATCATTTGTTGCGATGCCACTCATGTCGAGCAAATAAACACGCGTCACATCTTGCATAGTACGCGCCTCGATTTTCACCTCACCTTGTTGCAATGCCGCGTCTAATAATTGCCAATGCAGTTGCTGCCAACTCGGGATTTTTTCATCGTTGATACTTAGGATCGTGTCGCCTGCTTGCATCTGCGCAATAGCAGCGGGCGACCCTGCTGTTACTTCACCCAGCACAGGCTTTAACCCCGGTACACCGACCATAAACATCGCGCAATACAACAAAATTGCAAGCAAGAAATTGGCTAACGGGCCAGCCACCACAATCGCCATGCGTTGCAACACGGGTTTGCGATTAAATGCCAGATACAACTCTGTCGGTGCAACTTCACCTTCACGTTCGTCCAACATTTTCACGTAACCGCCGAGCGGAATCGCGGAGATTACCCATTCGGTGTCACTGTTCACGAAACGTTTGCTAAAAATGACTTTGCCAAAGCCTAAGGAAAAGCGCAGCACTTTCACACCACAGCGGCGCGCCACCCAATAGTGACCAAACTCGTGGAAGGTCACCAACAACGCGATTGCAGTGACAAAAGCTAAAATTGTCATCATTACTGCAACCCTTGTATGTATTGGCTTGCGGCTCGTCGCGCTTGAG
>JABFRF010000170.1 GCA_013141315.1 Gallionella sp.
TATCGCGATGCAGCAACGAACGTGGATGCAAGGCTTATGGGATGCCTCAAAATCCTTCGATATTCCAGCCAAATTTACGCCGATTTATTCTACACAAATTCAGGTCTAATGGAAAATCTCGGTTAAACTCAGATAGTCCCTTAGGCACAAAATCCATGCCCCTTTCTACAGAAGCTCAGCCCGCACCAAGGGCTGCCACCTACTTTGCGCGGTTGATTAAGTACTGAGCAAGCAACGGAACGGGGCGACCTGTCGCACCCTTATCTTTGCCCGACTTCCATGCTGTACCCGCGATGTCCAAGTGAGCCCAGCGATACTCTTTGGTAAATCGCGCTAGGAAACATGCGGCAGTGATGGTGCCGCCCGCGCGCCCGCCGATGTTTTGCATGTCGGCAAAGTTGCTGTCGAGTAGCGGCTGGTAGTCATCCCACAGCGGCATTTGCCAGATGCGGTCGTGTGTTTGTTCACCTGCGGCCAATAATTCTTGGGCAAGTTTTTCTTCGTTGCTGAACATGCCGCTGGCGACATGTCCCAGTGCGATGACACAAGCACCTGTGAGGGTGGCGATGTCGATGACCGTGTCAGGATTAAACTTCGCAGAGTAGGTGAGTGCGTCGCACAAAATCAAGCGACCTTCGGCATCGGTATTGAGGATTTCGATGGTCTGCCCCGACATGGAGGTGACAATGTCGCCGGGCTTGGTGGCTTTGCCGCCGGGCATGTTTTCGCAGGTGGGAATCACGCCGACAACGTTCAGCTTCAGACCCATTTCGGCGATGGCTTGCATGGTACCGAGTACGCTGGCTGCACCGCACATGTCGTATTTCATCTCGTCCATTTCTGCGCCGGGTTTGAGTGAGATGCCGCCACTGTCAAACGTAACGCCTTTGCCGACCAGCACGATGGGCTTTTGTTTCTTGTCCGCACCGCTGTATTCCAGCGTGATGAGCTTAGCGGGTTCGACGCTGCCGCGTGTCACGGAAAGGAATGAACCCATGCCGAGTTTCTGCATGCCTTTTTCTTCCAGTACGGTAGTCTTGATGGATTTGTGCGCTTTACCCAAAGCTAATGCTTGAGTCGCGAGATAAGTTGGAGTGCAGATGTTGCCCGGCAAATTTCCTAGCGTTTTGGTGAATGACATACCGTGGGCAATGGCTGCGGCTTGGTCGAGAGTGGTCTTCAAATTTGCGGCAGGTTTGTCAGTTGTGGCGAAAGTGATGTTCTTTAATGTGGCAGCCTTGGATGGTTTGCTCTTCATGCCATCGGCACGGTAGGCTTGCTCACTGGCGATGAACACTGCCTGTTTGATGACCCAGTTTGCGTCCTTGCCCACACCTTCATCAGTGATATATAACGCGGCATCTTTGGCTGGCGTGTCGTTCAACGCTTTGAACGTGGCACGCAAAATGTCGATGCTGGTTTTGTTGTTCAATTCACTGGCTTTGCCTAAGCCAACCAGCAACACACGTTCAGCTTCGATTCCGGTCAGCTTGTGTAACAGCAAAGTGGAAGCCGCTTTGCCAGTCATGTCGCCATTTTTCACGACTTTGCTGATTTGCTGTGAGTCAGCTTTGTCGAGTTGTTGCGCTGCGGCTGATAATTTTCCGCCTTCAAACACGCCCACTACGACACAACCGCTCCTCAGCTTTTCCGCACTGCTTTGTTTTATGCTAAATTCCACGTGCTACTCCTTGAAATAAAAACGTTAGGCTTCGATGTCCGATTATCCGCAAGTTATACCCATAAAGTCAAAGCCAATGCGCATGGGCATTTTTCAGCGCGCTTTGGTGAGTGAGTTTGTGGGTAATGGCTTGTTAGTATTTGCTGTGCTGCTGGGCATCATCGTTATCAGTCAGTTGATACGCTTGTTGAGCGAAGCGGTCAACGGCAAAGTCGCGGTGGATGGCGTATTGGCATTGCTCGGCTTTAGCGCGATGAATTATCTGCCCGTGCTGCTTTCCATCAGCTTGTTTATTTCCATTCTGCTCACTATTTCACGCTGTTATCGCGACAGCGAAATGGTTGTGTGGTTCTCGTCTGGCATCGGCTTAACACGTTGGATACAGCCAGTTATGTGGTACGCCGTGCCAGTAGTCGGGTTAATTGCGTTGCTGAGTTTAGTGCTGACACCCTGGGCTTTACTCAAAGCCGACGAATACAAAAATAAATTGGAAAGCCGTGATGATGTCGCGGTGGCAACGCCAGGCATGTTCCGTGAATCCAAGCAGGCGGATCGAATTTATTTTGTGGAAAATGTCGATGCCAATTCAAATCGCATCAGCAATGTTTTTGTGCAATCCCAGCAGGGCGAAAAACTCAGCATCATGGTGGCAAAGCAAGCATTTCAGCAAACTTCGCCCAACGGAGAGCGTTTTTTAGTCCTGTTGAACGGCACGCGTTATGAAGGTACACCCGGTCAGCGCGATTACAACATTGTGGAATTTGAACGCTACTCGATGCGCATTGACAGTGTGCCTGTGAAGCAGAGCGAGCCGCAAATGCGCATGATGACGACTTTGGCACTATGGGAAAAACCGACTACTTGGAATCTTTCTGAGATACATTGGCGATTTGGCTTGCCGATTAGCGCGCTGATTCTTGCATTGCTTTCCATCCCGTTGAGCTATGTCAATCCGCGTGCGGGGCGTTCGCTGAATTTGGTGATGGCATTGGTGCTGTACATGCTCTACAGCAACTTAATTAGCGTCAGCAATACTTGGGTGGGTCAGGGTAAAGTGCCCGCAATGATGGGCATGTGGGGCATACATATTTTGATGCTGACAATTACACTGCTGATGTTCTATCGCCGTCTGATGTTGTTTTCCACGCAACGATTATTTGCCCAAGCGCTCGCGTATGTGAGAGGTTTGCGTAAATGAATTTGTTGACGCGCTACATGGGTAGAGAAATTTACGCCAGCATCGCGCTGGTGTTCGCGGCATTGTTAATGCTGTTTGCATTTTTGGATTTGATCCACGAATTAAATTCAATCGGGCAGGGGCAATACAGCTTGGCTTATGTGCTGCTGTTTGTGTTGTTGACCATACCGGGGCATATCTACGAATTGTTTCCTGTGGTGGTGTTAATCGGCACGATATTCGCACTGGTGCAAATGGCGGCACATTCCGAGATGACGGTATATCGGGCTTCTGGAGCATCGCTGTGGCAGATGATAGGCGCGTTGTTCAAGATTGCTTTGCCGCTGATTATCTTAAGCATCGTGTGTGGTGAAATACTCGCACCGCCCAGCGAACGGATGGCGCAAAAGCTGCGTTTGAAAGCACAAAACTCGCAGGTTTCGCTCAAGGAATTTCGCTCAGGTGTGTGGGTGAAAGATGAACTCAGCTTCGTCAATGTGAAAAGTGTGATGCCCGATAGTAGTCTGTCGGATATTGATATTTATCGCTTTGACGAGAGTTACCATCTGCAAAATATTACCCATGCGAAACAGGCAGATTTTATTGAGCAAGGGCAGTGGCAGCTTAAAGGCGTGCTGGAAACGCGCTTCAGCAAAGCGGGCGTAACCACACAGGCCCAGCCGGAGCAAGCATGGCATTCGGTGATGAGTCCAGGAATTTTTAGCGTGCTGCTGGTGGTGCCGGAGCAAATGTCGGCGTTGGACTTGTACCATTACACTGGGCATTTGCGCGACAACCATCAAAAAAGTGCGCGCTACGAAATCGCCATGTGGGGCAAGTTGGCTTACCCCTTGGTGATATTGGTGATGATGATTTTGGCGTTGCCGTTCGCAGCATATCGGCGGCGCGCGGGTGGCATCAGTGGAATGATATTTTTGGGTATTGTTCTTGGTTTGTCATTTCACTTCTTTAGCAAGCTGGTCGGCAGCTTGGGCGCGCTAAACGACTGGCAAGCGTTGTTTAGCGCGACGGTGATGTCCGGGGTATTTTTACTGCTGGGAATGGCTACCCTGTGGTGGGTGGAAAGACGTTAAAGTACACTCGAAGTGGACAAGCTGGAAGAATTAGCCTTGCTGGTATACAACTACGAGGCCACACACTATCCGTTGTTCAATAGGAAGCATAATTCTGTTGGACAAACCTCAGGCTGGGGAACTAGGTCAGGTTGGACCGTTACGGCGGTCATTTCTCCCCACCTTTAAACGGGATGTTCCCAGCCAAGTGAGGTTGAAAATTTTTAAGGGGAGATACGTTCCAGATCGGATGCTTGCGGAGTAAGGAGGGTTCGCAGGCTTGGTGATTTGGCAAGTTTGGTGATTACGGCCTTTACGGCTGGCATATAAGCATCAGCAATCTTTCTGCAATTCCAAAGATTGTATGCGCCCGCGTCAAAAAGAAAATGCTCGTGAACCTTCAGTGAAGTTCCATTGGATGAGTCGATAATAAACTCAATATCCCAAACACTCATCAAAGAACTGTGAGATAGAAAATATTCCAGTTCGGTGATGTCAATTTTAAGTTTTACTTTGGGGGATTTTTTATCATAAATATCGGCGATCGTGAACTCACTGATCAATGCATCTTTTATGTAGTCTTCAAAGCCAGATTTGTTCGGTAACGATATCGCTCGTGCGCTTGAGGGGCAAGAATTATCTATATCAACGCTGGAAGTGACGGATTCGATTTCAATACCACTCAACCCCAAGTTTTGCAAAGCCGAAGTGGCCTCGATTGAGGGTTGATATGGCTGTGCTGTAAATGTGGCTGTGCTGCAGGCGCTTAAAGCCAACAAAGCCACTGTTAAAGTAATGTTCTTCAAGACTGATATCCTCGCAAAATCTCGATAAGCAATCGGTTTGTTAGGTTGCAATGCCTCAATGTAGTTCCAATACTTTGCTTGGGATAATTACTTCCTAAAGCTCGAGAGAGAATAATGCTTTCAGGCACTATAAGTAATGCAGCAATTCAACGCTAGAGACTAAGGTGCATTTTATACGATGTTTGAAAGTGGCGACATTCGGCAAATTGTAAATGAGATTGAAGTGGGGGAGATAAACTGTCTCTTATTTCTGGTCAAGAAATTAAGATTGGCGGAGGGCGTGAGATTCGAACTCACGAAGGGTATAAGCCCTTGCCAGTTTTCAAGACTGGTGCATTCAACCGCTCTGCCAGCCCTCCTGATGATTTGTTGCATTGGACACGCTACTACTTCTCCAAGAGACGCGCATTTTGAACTAAGGTGCGAGCGGTGTCCAGAAAAAATCTCTAAAAAATTATATTCGTACGCAATCCGCCCAATTGTTGGGAGTTTCGTAAAGGCGCACTTGCTCTAGGCGCAGATGATTGCCGTAGGTATCTTGATAAGCGGGATTAAGGATGTCGAAGGCGATTTGTGCGAGATTTTCTGCGGTGGGGACAACATCGAGAATGACAGTTTTGTGATTCGGGAGGCTGGATAAGAAATCACACACCACTTTGTCGCCGCGATAAACCAGAAACGCGTGATCCCATAAATCGACAAGATGAGTATTGGCGATGCGTTTCACGTCGCTGAAGTCCATTACCATACCTTGTTCAGATTGTCCTTCGGTACTGATGATGTCGCCCGACAAGCTGATTTCAATGGCATAGCGATGCCCATGCAAATGTTTGCATTGGCTGTTGTGATTGGGGATGCGGTGTCCGGCATCGAATTCCAGGCGGCGGGTGATCAGCATGTTTGCAGTGTTCAATTTTGAGTGTCGCGGATTATATCATCGAGCCGATTGACTCTTGATTAGCGTTTTGCCGATTGAGATATTTGCACATTAGGACGTACGCACTTGTTCTTGAAATTTCAATAAATTACAGTTATTGGCGCGAGTTGCAATGTGCTTTCGTTGACCGAAACCTCGTTCGCAGGTAGCATCACAACCTTTGCTGTCTTAGGGGTATAAACGAGATGCGCCGCAAATTAGTTGTGGGAAATTGGAAGATGTACGGTCGCTTGGCACGTAATCAAGCTTTGTTGCAAGGCGTTTTGGCTGGGGTGCGCGATTTAAAAAACGCTGACTATGCCGTGTGTGTTCCTTACCCCTATTTGGCGCAAGCGCAATCTTTGCTTCAGGGTAGCAATGTTGCTTGGGGCGCGCAAAATCTCAGCCCGCAGGATGAGGGCGCGTTTACCGGTGCAGTTGCGCCGGGTATGTTGGTCGATTTCGGTTGCACTTATGTGATTATCGGGCACTCGGAACGTCGTGGGCTGTTTCATGAAAGTAACGAAATCGCCTCCGCTAAGTTTGATGCCACGCTCAAAGCGGGCATGAAGCCGATTTTTTGTGTAGGTGAGACATTGGCGGAGCGTGAGTCTGGTATCACAGAGCAAGTGGTGGCTACACAATTAGATGCGGTGTTGAATCGTGCGGGTGCTCAGGCGCTTTCTAAGGCTGTTATTGCATATGAGCCAGTATGGGCAATCGGAACGGGTAAGACCGCCACGCCCGAACAAGCGCAAGCTGTCCATGCTTTTATTCGTCAACGTGTTGCATCTCATGATAGTCAAATCGCATCGGGGTTGTGTATACTCTACGGCGGAAGCGTGAAGGCGGCGAATGCGGTTGAATTGTTCGGTATGACGGATATTGATGGCGGTTTGATAGGCGGAGCTTCATTGGTGGCGGAAGATTTTGTGGCAATTTGTCGCGCGGCGCAATAATTCATTTTTAGTTGTTGAGGTAAAGTGTGGAAACATTAGTTTGGGTTGTGCATGTAATTACGGCGGTGGTGTTGGTGGTGTTGGTGCTGATGCAACATGGTAAGGGAGCTGATATGGGTGCTGCATTTGGCACTGGTTCGGCTGGCAGCCTGTTCGGTTCGAGTGGTTCGGCAAATTTTCTTAGTCGTAGCACAGCAGTTGCTGCGACAGTCTTTTTTATTACCAGTTTATCGCTGACCTATTTATATTCCCATACTGCTGTGCAAAAGGGTGTGATGGATAAAGTAAGTTTAGATGCTATAAAGACTACTCCAGTTGCGCCAGCCGTTGAGCCTGCAAACGATTCGAAGTCAAAAGAAATTCCGAAATAGTTTTACGGCAGTATTGCGGTTGTGGTGGAATTGGTAGACACGCAAGCTTGAGGTGCTTGTGCTCGAAAGAGTGTGGGAGTTCGAGTCTCCCCATCCGCACCAGATTTAAGTTGTAGTGTATTCATTAAGACAAATAAAAATAACGCTGAGTTAACTCACGATTTATTAGTTAAAAGGGGAGAAGCTCAATGTTGGAAAATTATTTTCCGGTACTGCTGTTTATCTGTGTCGGCATCGCGATGGGTGTAGTGCCTGTCATATTGGGCAAGCTGGTTGCGCCTAATCGTCCTGACAGCAAAAAACTTTCGCCTTATGAGTGTGGCTTTGAAGCCTTTGAGGATGCACGAATGAAGTTTGACGTGCGTTATTATCTCGTGGCAATTCTGTTTATCTTGTTTGATTTGGAAATCGCATTCCTCTTTCCTTGGGCGATTGTGCTGAAGGAAATCGGTACGTTCGGTTTTGTCTCCATGATGATTTTCTTGGCTATCCTAGTGGTAGGCTTTATCTACGAGTGGATGAAAGGAGCCTTGGAATGGGAATAGAAGGCGTTTTGGAAAAAGGCGTCGTCACGACAACGCTTGACACCATTATCAATTACACGCGTACCGGTTCACTGTGGCCGATGACTTTTGGCTTGGCTTGCTGCGCGGTAGAAATGATGCAAGCTGGTGCAGCGCGTTATGACTTGGATCGTTTCGGTGTGGTGTTTCGCCCGAGTCCAAGGCAATCTGACGTGATGATTGTGGCGGGCACGCTGTGCAACAAAATGGCTCCCGCGTTGCGTAAAGTGTATGACCAAATGGCCGAGCCGCGCTGGGTGATCTCGATGGGTTCGTGCGCCAATGGCGGCGGTTACTATCATTACTCCTACTCGGTGGTGCGTGGCTGTGATCGTATTGTGCCGGTGGATGTGTATGTGCCGGGCTGTCCGCCGACTGCTGAAGCCTTGTTGTACGGAATTATTCAGCTGCAAAATAAAATTAAACGTACCAATACCATTGCGCGATAAGGTGAACTATGGCTGCTGATATGAGCGTATTGCGTAATCATTTGACGAGTTTGCTGGCTGACAAGCTGGTGAGTATCGAAGAGCGATTGGGTGAGTTGACAGTGGTGGTAAAAGCCGCTGATATGTTGGGCGTGTTGACTAGCTTGCGCGACGCACCCGGATTGCGCTTCGAACAGATGATGGATTTGTGTGGTGTCGATTACTCTGCTTACGGCAGCGACATTTCTGAAGGTGGTGCGTACTTGGTGGATGATATGGCTGCTGATAACGCCCATTCCACGCGCTTTGCTGTGGTGTATGGTTTGCTTTCTATTACACATAATCATCGTCTGCGGGTACGCGTTTACGCTGAAGAAGATAGCTTTCCTGTGTTGAGTTCCGTAACGGAAATTTGGCCATGCGCCAACTGGTACGAGCGTGAAGCGTTTGACTTGTATGGCATCGTATTTACAGGACATCCTGATTTGCGCCGCATTCTCACCGACTATGGTTTCGTCGGCAATCCATTCCGTAAAGATTTCCCTTTGTCTGGTCACGTAGAAATGCGCTATGACCCGGAGCAACAGCGTGTGGTGTATCAGCCCGTTTCGATTGAGCCGCGTGAAATCACGCCACGCATCGTGCGCGAACAGCACTACGGTAATAATTGGGGACATCGTAATGGCTGAAATTAAAAATTACACAATGAATTTTGGGCCGCAACACCCCGCCGCGCATGGGGTGTTGCGCTTGGTGTTGGAGCTGGATGGTGAGGTGATTGAGCGCGCCGATCCGCACATTGGCTTGTTGCATCGCGCGACTGAAAAGTTGGCCGAGCATAAGACTTTTCTTCAGTCCGTTCCTTATATGGACAGGCTGGATTATGTGTCGATGATGAGCAATGAGCATGCTTACGTCATGGCAATTGAAAAGTTGGCGGGCATCGAAGTGCCGCTACGCGCACAATACATCCGTGTGTTGTTTGACGAAATCACGCGTGTGTTGAATCACTTGTTGTGGCTGGGTGCACACGGCTTGGATATCGGCGCGATGACCATGTTCTTGTATTGCTTCCGTGAGCGTGAAGATTTGATGGACGCTTACGAAGCAGCTTCTGGCGCGCGTTTACACGCCGCATATTATCGTCCTGGTGGTGTGTATCGCGACTTGCCCGACACCATGCCGCAATATCAAGCGTCCAAAATTCATAATGCCGCAGCAGTTAAATTGATGAACGAAAATCGTCAAGGCTCGCTGCTCGATTTTCTTGAAGATTTCACCAAGCGTTTCCCTAAGTGTGTCGATGAATACGAGACTCTGTTAACCGATAATCGTATCTGGAAGCAGCGCACCGTGGGCATCGGCGTGGTTACGCCAGAACGCGCGCTGGCATTGGGTTTTAGCGGTCCAATGTTACGCGGCTCCGGCATAGAATGGGATTTGCGTAAAAAGCAACCTTACGAAGTTTATGACCGTTTGGAGTTTGATATTCCAGTGGGCGTGACGGGCGATTCTTATGATCGCTATTTGGTGCGTGTCGAAGAAATGCGCCAATCCAATCGCATCATGCAGCAATGCATCAGCTGGCTGCGCAACAACCCAGGCCCGGTGATGACGACCAATCACAAGTATGCACCGCCGAAGCGCGAATCCATGAAAGAGAACATGGAAGAGTTGATCCATCACTTCAAGCTGTTTACCGAAGGGATGCATGTTCCTGCAGGTGAGGCATATGCGGCAGTTGAGCATCCAAAAGGCGAGTTCGGCATTTATCTGATTTCAGATGGTGCGAATAAGCCTTATCGTATGAAAATTCGTGCGCCGGGTTTTGCGCACATGGCAGCGTTAGATGAAATGTCTCGTGGTCATATGATTGCTGACGTGGTCACTATTATCGGCACGCAAGACATCGTTTTTGGTGAGGTAGATCGTTAATGTTATCCGAACAAGTAAAAGCCAAAATCGACCACGAGTTGAAAAAGTATCCGGCTAATCAAAAGCAGTCGGCGGTCATGTCTGCATTGCGATTTGTGCAAGATGAAAAAGGCTGGATCGCTAATGACGATATGGCAGATGTAGCAACCTATCTGGGCATGGCGCAGATGGCAGTATACGAAGTTGCCACGTTTTATCACATGTATAACCTCAAACCGATGGGCAAACATACCTTGACGGTATGTACCAATTTGTCATGCACTTTGTGCGGCGCATTGGATACAGTGAAGTACATCGAAACAAAATTGGGCATTGGCATAGGCGAAGTGACAGCCGACGGCAAGTATGGCTTGCGTGAAGGTGAGTGCATGGGTACTTGCATCGACGCGCCGATACTGGCTATCAACAATAAGAAGCTGTGCGGTCGTTTGACACCAGAAAAAATCGATCAAATTTTAGCGGAGCTGGACCAATCATGAATAACACTGGCATGAACGGCCCAGTTATTTTTACGACGCGAGATTTCGATCAGCCTTGGACGTTAGAAAATTACCTCAAGGTGGGTGGTTATCAAGCGTTACGCAAAATACTGACCAACAAGACAACACCAGAAGAAATCATCGCCGAAGTGAAAGCGTCGGCACTACGTGGGCGAGGTGGTGCTGGTTTCCCAACGGGATTGAAGTGGAGTTTTATGCCACGCAATTTCGAAGGCGATAAATACATTGTGTGCAACTCGGATGAAGGTGAGCCGGGTACGTGCAAAGACTGGGACATCATGCGTTACAACCCGCATCTGCTCATCGAAGGCATGGCGATTGCCGCTTATACGATGAACGTAAAAGTGGGTTATAACTACGTGCATGGCGAAATTTTTGAAGCTTATGAGCGTATGGAGGAAGCCTGTGATGCAGCGCGTGCTGCGGGCTTTCTAGGTAACAACATCATGGGCATGGGCTTTGATTTTGATTTGCACAACCACCTAGGCTATGGTGCTTACATCTGTGGTGAAGAAACTGCGATGTTGGAATCAATTGAAGGCAAAAAAGGTCAGCCGCGTTTCAAACCACCGTTCCCTGCAAGTTTCGGTTTGTATGGCAAGCCGACCACCATCAACAATACCGAAACCTTCGCTAGCATTCCATACATCATCAACAATGGTGGTCAGAAATTCTTGGAGTTGGGTAGGCCTAATAACGGCGGTACTAAATTATTTTCTGTATCGGGTCACGTCAATAATCCCGGTAACTTTGAAGTGCCGATGGGTACGCCATTCAAGAAGCTGCTCGAAATGGCGGGCGGGATGCGCGGTGGACGTAAGCTTAAAGCTTGTATCCCTGGTGGTTCGTCTATGCCAGTGTTGCCAGGTGAAGTGATGATGGATTTGGATATGGACTACGATTCCATCAGCAAAGCGGGTTCGATGTTGGGCACGGGTGCGGTCATCATCATGGATGATACAACCTGCATGGTGCGTGCCTTGGAGCGGCTGTCTTACTTCTACTATGAAGAGTCGTGTGGTCAATGCACGCCTTGCCGAGAAGGCACAGGTTGGTTGTATCGCATTGTGCATCGCATCGAGCATGGCGAAGGACGCAAAGAGGATTTGGATTTGTTGTTAAGCCTAGGCGATAACATTGCAGGGCGCACAATATGCGCATTGGGCGAAGCGGCAGTGTGGCCTGTGCAAGGCATGCTAAAACACTTCCGTGCTGAATTTGAATATCACATCGAACACAAGCGTTGCTTGGTTTAAAGCTGACGGATTAGGTGAGTGCATGTTAAATGTAGAGATTGATGGCAAGCTAGTACAGACTCCACGCGGCACAACCGTGATGGATGCGGCGCATATCGCAGGTGTCTATGTTCCGCATTTCTGTTACCACAAAAAATTATCCATCGCGGCGAACTGTCGCATGTGCTTGGTTGAGGTCGAGAAAGCACCTAAGCCTATGCCGGCTTGCGCCACGCCTGCAGCTGAGGGCATGAAAGTAAAAACGCATTCCGAGATGGCAGTGAAAGCGCAGCAAGGAGTGATGGAGTTTTTGTTGATCAATCATCCGCTGGATTGCCCGATTTGCGATCAAGGTGGTGAGTGTCAGTTGCAAGATCTGGCGGTAGGTTACGGCGGTGGTGCATCGCGTTATCAAGAACCCAAGCGCAGTGTGATGCATAAAGACATTGGGCCTCTGGTATCAACAGAAGAAATGAACCGCTGCATACACTGCACACGTTGTGTTCGTTTTGGTCAGGAAATCGCGGGTGTGATGGAATTAGGTATGGCGTTCCGTGGCGAAAATTCTGAAATCATGAGCTTTGTGAATAGCACCGTGGATTCAGAGTTGTCCGGCAACATGATAGACCTATGTCCAGTTGGCGCGCTTACCAGCAAGCCGTATCGTTATAGCGCACGTAATTGGGAATTGTCTCGACGCAAGTCAGTGAGTCCGCATGATGGCCTCGGTTCAAATTTGACCGTGCAAATTATCAACAACAAAGTCGTGCGCGTATTGCCTGTTGAAAATGAAGCGGTGAACGAATGCTGGATTTCTGATAAAGACCGCTTCAGCTACGAAGGGCTAAATTCGCCAGACCGGTTGACTAAGCCAATGATTAAGCAAGATGGCAAATGGTTGGATGTGGAATGGCAAGTCGCGCTGGAATATGTGGCAAATGGCTTGCGTCAAATCGCCAGTCATGGTGCAGAACACATCGCAGCATTGGCCACGCCTCACAGCACTTTAGAAGAGCTGGCACTGTTGCAAAAATTACTGCGCGGCATTGGCAGCCATAACGTTGATTTCCGTTTGCGTCAGTCTGATTTTAGTGGCGATGGCAAACAACAAGGTGCACCTTGGTTGGGTATGGCTGTTGCCGACATCAATAGCTGTGACCGCTATTTAATCGTAGGGAGCTTCTTGCGTAAAGATCATCCGCTGTTGGCGCAGCGAGTCCGCCAAGCTGTGAAGAAAGGTGCGCAAGCCAATATTCTTCACGCAGCCGATGACGAGCTGCTGATGAATGTAGCGAATAAATCTATCGTCGCGCCGAGCGAAATGAGCAATGTGTTGGCGCAAGTGTTGCAAGCCTTGGCAGCTAAAAAGCACGCTTCACTTCCTGAGGAAATTCAACAAGTCGTTGCGGGTGTAGCTGTGTCGGATAAAGCCAAAGCCATTGCATATAGCTTGGCGAGTGGCGAGCGTGGTGCAGTGTTGCTAGGCAACTTTGCGCAACAACATCCTCAGGCCAATCAGATTGCGTTGTTGGCTGAACAAATTGCAAATCTGTGTGGTGCTAAATTTGGTTATTTGGGTGAGGCTGCTAATAGCGTAGGGGGTTATCTGGCGGGCGCTGTGCCAAGTGGCAACGGTATGAACGCTGCTCAGATGTTGGCATCGCCACGAAAAGCCTATCTGCTGCTGAATGTCGAACCTGAACTCGATATGCATAATCCGCAGCAAGCTATCGCTGCGATGAAAACTGCCGACATGGTAGTTGCATTTTCTGCATTCAAACATCAAGCAACCGACTACGCCGACGTGTTGTTACCGATTGCGCCATTCACGGAAACTTCAGGTACCTTCATCAGCACCGAAGGGCGTGTGCAAAGTTTCAAAGGCGCGGTCAAGCCGCTTGGTGACGCTCGTCCAGCTTGGAAAGTGTTGCGCGTATTAGGCAATTTGTTGAATGTATCTGGCTTTGAATACGACAGTAGCGAAGCGGTACGTGATGAGGTGTTGTCTGGAATTAACGTGGCTGAAAAACTAAACAATCATGTTGCCAACGTTGAGTTGAACTTAGCTTCAACTCACGAAGGTTTGCAGCGTGTGAGTGATGTGCCGATTTACAGTGCCGATGCCTTGGTGCGTCGGGCTGAGGCATTGCAAACCACGCACGATGCAATGTCGCCAACTGCCATGATGCATAGTTCAGAGCTGCAAAAAATCGGCGTGCAATCGGGTGGCAATGTAAAAGTTAATCAAGGTAATGGCACTGTTCAATTGGTGGTGCAGGCTGACGATACGATGCCGGTAGGAACAGTTCGAGTTGCCGCAGGGCATGCGACGACCGCTGTTCTGGGTGCAATGTTTGGTGCAATTACCGTGGAGCGTGCATGATGTTGCAAGCGCTAGAGTTGGCTGGACAAGGATTTTTTGGGGCACTGTGGTTGCCGTTGTGGACGATAGTTAAAATTATGTGCATCGTGCTGCCGATTATGGGGGCGGTCGCCTACTTGACCTTGGCGGAACGTAAAGTCATTGGCTACATGCAGATCCGTATCGGTCCTAATCGCGTGGGTTATTTTGGGTTGTTACAGCCGATAGCGGATGGACTGAAATTATTTATGAAAGAAATTATTATTCCCACTGGGTCTAGTAAATTCTTGTTTGTGTTCGCGCCCATTATGGCATTGGCACCTGCACTGGCGGCTTGGGCAGTGATGCCGTTTGCCGAGGGCGTGGTGCTTGCCAATGTGAATGCAGGGTTGTTGTATTTGTTGGCTATGACTTCGCTGGGCGTGTACGGCATCATCATCGCAGGTTGGGCTTCCAATTCTAAGTACGCTTTCCTCGGTGCAGTGCGTTCGGCCGCGCAAATTGTGTCGTATGAAATTGCGATGGGGTTTGCTTTGGTGACTGTACTGATGGTTTCGCAAAGCATGAACCTAAGCGACATCGTGCATGGTCAGCAGGGTAACTTGGGGTTGCTGAACTGGTACGTGATCCCGTTGTTTCCGATGTTCCTTGTTTACGTGATTTCAGGCGTGGCAGAAACCAATCGTGCGCCTTTTGATATGGCGGAAGGCGAATCGGAGATCGTTGCTGGCTTCCATGTCGAATATTCCGGTATGGCGTTCGCATTGTTCTTCTTGGCAGAATACGCCAACATGATTTTGATTGCCTTCCTCACCTCGATCATGTTCTTGGGAGGTTGGTTGTCACCGTTGCCATTTTTGCCAGACAGCTTCATTTGGTTGCTCGGCAAAGTCTCATTCATCTTGTTCCTATTCCTGTGGTTTCGCGCGACCTTCCCGCGCTATCGTTACGATCAGTTGATGCGACTAGGCTGGAAGGTATTTATTCCCATCACAATTATTTGGGTGATTGTTGTTGCGGTGTGGATGCAAACCTCGCTTTGGGTTTGGTAGGGCGGAGAAAAAATATATGCAAATAATCACAAATTTCTTCAAGACCTTTTTGCTTTATGAGTTGGTAAAAGGCATGGCGTTAACGGGGCGTTATTTCTTTGCACGCAAAATCACCGTGCAGTTCCCTGAAGAAAAAACACCACAGAGTTTTCGCTTCCGTGGTTTGCACGCGCTGCGTACCTATGCCAATGGTGAAGAGCGTTGCATAGGTTGCAAACTATGCGAAGCAGTATGCCCAGCCTTGGCGATTAAAATAGAAGTGGCTGAACGCGAAGACGGTACACGTCGCACCACGCAATACGATATAGATTTGGTGAAGTGTATTTTTTGCGGGTTGTGCGAAGAGGCGTGCCCAGTGGATGCAATTGTTGAAACCCGTGTGTTTGAATATCACGGCGAAAAGCGCGGTGATTTGTATTACACCAAACCAATGCTATTAGCGATGGGGCAGAAGCACGAAGTGCAGATAGCCAAGGATAGAGCAGAGGATGCTAAGTACAGATGAGTGGCAAATGTAGGAGCGGCTTTAGCCACGATACATTTGGATTTCGCGGCTAAAGCCGCTCCTACCAAACAAGCAGCAATGTTTTAAGGATGAGTAGATGAATTTTGAAACCGTTGTGTTTTATGTGTTTGCAGCGTTGACTGTGTTTGCGGCATTGCGTGTGATCACCGCACGTAATCCAGTCCATGCGGTATTGTTTTTGGTGCTGGCGTTCATTAGCTCAGCAGGGATTTGGATGTTGTTGGAAGCAGAATTTCTCGCAATCACATTGGTGCTGGTGTATGTCGGCGCGGTGATGGTGCTGTTCTTATTTGTTGTGATGATGTTGGACATCAACTTGGCGCGTTTGCGTGAAGGTTTCTGGAGTTGGTTGCCGTTCGGTGCAACTTTGGCCGGACTGATGGTGTTGGAAATGATTTGGGTGTTGGGCTCTTACGAAGTTGCTGAAGTCGATCGTGTCAGGACAGTGGTGAAGCACGCGGCGGATTACAGCAACACCAAAGAGCTGGGGCGTTTGATTTATACCGATTATGTTTATCCGTTTGAGATTGCGGCGGTGTTGTTGTTGGTCGCGATGGTGGCGGCGATTGCCTTGACCTTGCGTCGTCGTAAGGATGCTAAATCACAAGTGGTGTCGGAACAAATCGCGGTGCAAAGCAAAGATCGTGTACGTGTTGTGTCTATGCCGTCAGAGCCTAGAAGCTAAATAAATTTAAGGAGCGAGCGTGTTAACTCTGTCACATTATCTGGTTCTAAGCGCGGTGTTGTTTGCCATCAGCGTGCTCGGTATTTTTTTGAATCGCAAAAATTTAATCGTGTTGTTGATGTCGATTGAAATGATGTTGTTGGCGGTAAACACCAACTTCGTGGCGTTCTCTCATTACCTGAATGACACCGCTGGACAAGTATTCGTGTTCTTTATCCTCACCGTTGCGGCGGCTGAAGCGGCGATTGGTTTGGCGATTTTGGTCGTACTGTTCCGTAATTTGAATACCATCAATGTCGAGGACCTCGACAGCTTAAAAGGTTAATCGTATGGATATTCAAACACTTTATTTATTAGTGCCTTTTGCGCCATTGTTGGGTGCGATTGCGGCGGGGTTGTTTGGCAAATGGTTGGGGCGCACTTGGTCACATCGCATCACCATCAGCATGGTGGCGGTTTCCTTGTTTGCTTCCATCGCAATTTTTCAAGATGTACTAGCCGGCCATCAATTCAATGGGCCTGTCTATACTTGGCTGACATCTGGCGACACCAGTTTTCATGTGGGATTTTTGATTGACCGTCTGACAGTTACGATGATGTTGGTGGTGACATCCGTGTCATTGATGGTACACATCTACACCATCGGCTATATGGCAGAAGATGCGGGCTATCAACGTTTCTTTAGTTACATTTCGCTATTCACTTTCTCCATGTTGATGTTGGTGATGGCGAATAACTTCATGCAGTTGTTTTTTGGTTGGGAAGCGGTGGGCTTGGTTTCCTATCTGCTGATTGGTTTTTGGTACACCCGTCCAACGGCCATCTACGCTAACCTGAAAGCGTTTTTAGTCAATCGTGTTGGCGACTTTGGCTTTCTGTTAGGTATCGCGCTGGTGTTGATGGTATTTGGCACGTTGAATTACGCGGATGTGTTTGCTAATGCAGCGGCACACGCTGAAGACCTTGCACCGATTCCCGGCATTTCAGTGAACATGCTTACGGCAATTTGCATCCTGCTATTTATTGGCGCGATGGGTAAGTCGGCACAATTTCCGCTACACGTTTGGTTGCCTGATTCGATGGAAGGTCCAACGCCGATCTCAGCTTTGATTCACGCGGCGACCATGGTGACGGCAGGTATTTTCATGGTGGCGCGTATGTCGCCGATGTTTGAATTGTCCGATACTGCGTTGTCATTCGTGATGGTAATCGGTGCGATTACCGCGCTGTTTATGGGCTTC
>JABFRF010000106.1 GCA_013141315.1 Gallionella sp.
GGTTACAACTAACCCACCCACCTGATTTTTAACTATCCCACCCACCCTTACCCACCTATTCAAGCTTTGTAGTTGCAAACCATGATGCGTCCCATGCAAGACTATTCAGTCTTGTGCCAACCGAAAGGAATGCAAACATGGGTAACACATCGCAACAAGCCAAAAGAAAATCCGCTGTTCTCGAAAATGTCATCGCAACGCCTAATGATGCAAAGTTGGCACACTCTCGTCGCGTAACGCAGCAAACCGACACGGGGATAATTCATCAGCGTATTGGGCTGTATGTGTTGCGAGGCAGTGGGACATGCCATCAAAGCACACATAGATTTACTTTGAGGCAAGTTGAACTCTTTGTTGGGCAAACACTCTGAGCTATACCCGTCGTTGCTTAACATTGTTGAGCAGAAACATACGGGGTTGCTGTTCCAACTTTGAAAGGAGTATGCACATGAAAAGAGTTTATTCCAAAGTAACGCGAACAATTTCAGGCTTTGTGCGTTGGGTGATTGCGGGGGTGTTGTCGCTGATTGTGGCGATTCCTGCGATTGTGACTTTTACTGAATCTGTGTAGTTTCAATCAAGCCCACTTCGGTCTTCTCTCCCCTTGGACCGGGGTGGCATTTGTGAAGTTAAAGACCATCAACTTTACGGTTGGTGGTCTTTTTATTTGGGCTGTCATTGGTGTGACTTCTAGCCACTCGACTAAGCCGGCAAGCCGCTGGTTATCCCGCGAAAGCGGGAATCCAGCAAGAAAAATCCGCATAGCGGACAAAAGCTTGACGTTGTTCCGCTGCGCGGGGCTGGTTTAATTGGCTGGATTCCCGCTTTCGCGGGAATGACGTAGCTTCTTATTTGAGTAAGCTGGATTTATGTTTTGACCGTTACGCGTTTGGTCACCGCGCACATCAATTCATAGCTGATTGTGCCTGCGGCTCGCGCCACTTCTTCGATGGGCAAACCCGCGCCCCACAACACCACTTCGCTGCCCACTTGCGCATTGGGCAACTTGCTCAAGTCAACGAACAGCATGTCCATGGAGACACGTCCCAAGGTTTGCGTGCGTTGTCCGTCAACCAATGCAGGCGTGCTGTTTGGCGCTTGGCGCGGATAGCCGTCGGCGTAGCCACAAGCGACGATACCGATACGCATAGAATGTTCAGCGCGATATATTGCACCGTAACCCACTTCATCTCCCGTCCTTAAATCTTGCGTGGCGATGATACGGCTGCTTAAAGTCATAACGGGTTTAAGTCCGAGTTGCTGCGCACTTGTGTCAGCAAAAGGTGATGCGCCATACAGCATAATGCCGGGACGAACCCAGTCGCCATGTGATTTTGGGTAGCGCAACAGAGCGGCGGAATTCGCCAACGAACGTGCCACGCGATGCGGTGCAGCCAGTGCATCAAAAATTTCAAGTTGCTCGTCAATGCCACGCGCTTCATCCGCATGAGCGAAGTGGGTCATAAGCGTGATGTCGCGCACGGCGGCATGGCGACGCAGTTGTTCCATGGTTTGCGTCACTTGATGAGGTATAAAGCCCAAGCGATTCATACCACTGCTGACCTTGAGCCAAACATCTAACGAAGCGCGTTTTGGATAAGCATTCAGCAAGTCAATCTGCCAACTGCTGTGTATCACACAGGTTAAATCGTATTCGGCAATACGCGGCAAATCGTCTGCGGTAAAAAAGCCTTCCAGCAACAAAATGGCTTGGCGATAACCCGCTTCGCGCAAAACGATGGCATCCTGTATATCCAGCAATGCAAAACCATCCGCAGCGGCCAATGCCTCAGCAACACGTAGCAAGCCATGCCCGTAGCCATTCGCTTTAATCACCGCCATGATGCGCGATGACGTGGCGCGGCGCGCAACATGCAGATTATTTTCTAAGGCGTTCAGGTCGATGAAGGCTTGTATTGGACGGGGCATAACAGTCAATCGTGTCAAATTGGCGCGAATAATAGCAGCGGTAATACTTTCGTGTTATAAAAGCGCTCGGTCAAAATAACACCCCGTTGAATGAATTTCGGTTTCTACATCATCCTGGCAGCACAATTTTTATCTGCGCTTGCCGACAATGCTTTGCTGTTTGCCGCGATTGCGCTACTTAAAGAGTTGAGCGCACCGGCTTGGCATACGCCGATTTTGCAGCAAGCCTTTATCGTTTCGTACATCATTCTCGCGCCATTCGTCGGTGCATTTGCAGATTCATTACCCAAAGGTCGCGTGATGTTTGTCAGCAACAACATCAAAATTTTAGGCTGTCTTGCCATGTTATTCGGCGTGCATCCGCTGCTGGCCTACGGCTTGGTAGGTTTGGGGGCTGCAACCTATTCGCCCGCCAAATACGGCATTCTCACCGAGTATTTGCCCGCTGATAAATTAGTGCTGGCAAATAGTTGGATGGAAGGATTAACCGTTGCGGCAATTGTGTTGGGCGCAGTAATCGGCGGGGCGTTAGTGATGCCGGACATTGCGAATGCAATGCTGGGATGGTGGGATGTGCCTCTCATCGAAACGGGCATCAACACCGCATCCAAACTCGCCATCGCCATCATCGTGCTGATATACGGGTTGGCGGCATTGTTCAATTTGCGCATCCCTCCCGTGGCAATTGAGCACAAGCCTTTCAGCAATAGTCCTATCGCCTTGTTCAGTGATTTCTGGCATTGCTTCAAGCTGCTGTGGAAAGACCCGCTCGGACAAGTCTCGCTTGCCGTCACCACGTTATTTTGGGGAGCAGGTGCAACGTTGCGCTTGCTACTACTGGGATGGTCAGCGGTTGCGCTACATTACAACATCAGTCAAGCGGCACAACTCACGGCATGGTTCGCGGTCGGCATCGCCATCGGTGCGGTGTTGGCGGCGAAATGGGTCAAGCTCGAACATTCGGTAAAAGTGTTGCCCGTTGGTATCGCCATGGGCTTGGTGGTGTTGCTGATGATACCCATCACCAATAGCACCTTGGCGGTAATTCTATTGATCGTGATGGGGGCGATGGGTGGTTATTTTGTTGTGCCGATGAATGCGCTGTTGCAACATCGCGGACACTTGTTGATGGGTGCCGGTCGCTCCATTTCCGTGCAAAACTTCAACGAAAATCTGAGCATTTTCGCCATGCTGGGATTGTATGCCGTGATGGAAAAAATGGAACTCAACATCTACATCATCATTGCCGTATTCGGATTATTGCTAGCAGGAATCATGTCTGCGCTATACAAAAAACATGGTCACGATCAGGACAGCGACGGCAGATTTTAGTTGCCATGTAGGAGCGGCTTTAGCCGCGATGTGCTCTGTTCGCGGCTAAAGCCGCTCCTACTTTTTTAACGACTCAACAGCCAAACACAAATCCTGCCACGCCTTAGCTTTTTCCATCGGGCTGCGCAGCAAATAACTTGGATGATACGTCACGATTAAAGGAATGCCCTGATAGTTGTGCGGCGTGCCACGCAAGCTGGCGAGCGTGGCA
>JABFRF010000161.1 GCA_013141315.1 Gallionella sp.
CCACCGATGACGCGATTAAATTCGCGCTGCACAAACAAGCAAAATTCATCGTACTCGTGCCTTGCTGCCAAGCGGAAGTCGCCGCGCAATTAAACAAAAACAAAAACCAATCCTTCGGCAAAACTCCGCTCTCGGAAATCTGGCGACATCCCATCCACACCCGCGAATTCGGCAGCCAACTCACCAACGTGCTGCGCTGCTTGCAACTCGAAGCGCATGGCTACCAAGTCACCGTGACGGAACTAGTGGGCTGGGAACACTCGATGAAAAATGAATTGATAATCGCCACCAACAGAAATGCGCCGAGAAAAAATGCACAGGAAAGGTTGGAGAAAATTTTGAACGAATTAAATTTGGAGGAGTTGAGAGGGCGGTTTGTTTATTGAGGAGTGCGCCCCGAAAAGCATTCCGTTTCAATCCATTTTCTATGGCAATACTACAGATGCAGCACACCGTCAGCCTGCAACTTATTGAACAATGCCAAAGCTACCGATTCTATTGAATCATTGGAGGAGAATAAAATGTTACTGCTCCAACCTGGAAACACAGTTGCTTCCCATAACGAATGATTATCAATAAAATTGATAATATCAATTTTTATCTGGAAAAATGTGGTGCTAGAAGAGCCCGATTTGACTGTTGAAACATTTGTGATATAAATTTTCAATACATTAGTGAGACCAGTCTTTTGAACATACTCATTCACTTCATCTTGTGGAGTCCTTAAACTTAATTTGGCCGTTGTAATCGTCTTTGAAGTGATTCCTTCCTTATCCAAATTTTTTACTAAGGATTTAACAAACTCAGGGAGGTATTCCTTGGTATGCCAATCATTTTGCTCAACCCCTTGCATGTGCCAAATAATTAACGAGTTGATTCTTTTTGTCGGATAATCAGTTAGCTTAGAATCAACCCTTGTAGGCACATCGGCACAAGAAGTCAAACAACATATCAAGCCAAAGGTTATCAATCTTGGCAAAAAAGTTATAAATTTTTTCATTTGAAATCTCTCTGTTTATTTAAATAAGGCTATCAGCTTGAAGCCCATCAATTATTGCGGTCACAATCTGGTCAGCGCACACCTGCGCATCCTGACTACATTTATTCGCAGGCAACTCAAAATTTTTTGCTTCAGCAACCCACACAGCCTTTTCTTTACTTAAATCCCTGGGCAACTTTCCTTCGGGAAATAATTTGATGCTCAAATCAATGTAGCCATCAAATGAATTATTCAGCAATTCATATGATGAAAACTCGATGAGTAACACTGGCTTGGTGGAGCTAGCTATTCTGTAGCTAATTCCTGGCATCAAAGCAGTGCCATCTACGACTGCAACATCAGCCTGCACCGTCCTAGCCTTAAATTTAGCTCTCATAATTTCATCGAAAGCAATTTTGAATTGAGTCGGGAAATTCCCCATGTCATAACCTGCCAATGCCTTTTCGTAGTGCCTAATATCAAAAATTACCAAGGCATCGGTAATTTTATTTTTATAGTTTTGGTCTTTAATGGAATTGCTGACTTTGGCATTGCTCCCACGGTTAGCCAAAACCAAAAGAGCAGTCTCCACACAGCCAGACAAACTCAGAATAAGCATCGCAGCAAGCATAGCGAAAACCATTTTCTTCACATTTGGAAAATTAAAATGCATGCTGCTCCCCCCTTTATATTCAATCAATAACTACACATAATAATTTGGAGCAGCTCCAAAAAAATCCGTGAATCGATAGTACCATTCTCGACAATATTGACTATTATTAAACCCAATTTAATTCGGGAGTTGCCTCCCCTATGCCCACTGCACATGTTCTCGCACCAACTCCGAAGCATCCTCTACACGTGCCATTAACGCAGCCATTGCCGCAGCCGATACATAAAATCATAACGCCTCCAGCAGCATTGCTAGTTCAATCGCGGGGACAACATCAACATTTGATGCAAGCGGATAGCCGCTTTGAACGGGCGCGATGATGTAGGCGTGTGCTAGCTTTAAGTCAGACATGGCTGACCAGAAGCCTTTGGCGGGTTTTGGCGCACTGGAGAACTTGATTTCAAATCCAATTTTTTTGTTACCGCGTTCGGCAATCACGTCCATTTCAGCACCACTCGCAGTGCGATAAAATGAAAGTTGCCATTGCGTTCCGATGAGTTGGGCAATTTGTTCCAGTACCCATCCTTCCCAAGATGCCCCTACCACAGGGTGTCCCGCCAAATCATTCAGGCTTTCGATGCCAAGCAACGCGTGTAATAGTCCACTGTCGCGCAAATAAATTTTGGGGGATTTCACCAGCCGTTTGCCAAGATTGGCTTGCAGCGGCGGCAGTCGGCGCAGCATGTAAGTGGCTTCCAAAATATCCAAATAATGCTGTACGGTGGGGGCAGAGACACCAAACCCGGATGCCAAACGCGAGGCATTCCACAGTTGTCCGTGCAGGTGTGCGAGCATCTGCCAAAAGCGACGCAAGGTAGTGCTGGGTACACGAATGCCAAAAGAAGGAATGTCGCGCTCCAAGTGTGTGGCGATGAAAGATTCGCGCCAAGCAAAAGAGGTGGTATCGGACTTCGCCAGCCAACTCAACGGGTATCCGCCGCGCAGCCAGAAGTTTTGCAATTGAGCATGAGTGGGTTGAGTTTCACTGACATCGAAAGGGGCGAGTTCGTGAAAAACAATTCGACCTGCCAACGATTCTGATGATTGACGCAGCAGTTCAGGTGAAGCCGAGCCTAACAACAAGAAGCGACCAGGCGTGCGATTTTCATCAATGAGTGAGCGCAACACAGCGAACAGCTCCGGTTGACGCTGAATCTCATCCAATACGACCAATTGATTGGTATGCCGTGACAGGAATAATTCGGGGTCGGATAATTTTGCCAAATCAGACGGGCGTTCCAAGTCGAGATACAGGCTGTCTGTTCGGGCATTGGCGACAATTTTTGCCAGCGTGGTTTTGCCCGCCTGACGCGGCCCAAGCAAAACAACCGCTGGGAAATCGGTCAATGAATGCTCTATAGCGGGCTGAAGTCTTCGATAAGTCATGTCTGCATATTAAAATACTGCCTTTCAATATACAATATAAAAATTATAGGGGGATATATAAATCTACTCTAGCTCACCACTATCGCGCCTCACCAATGCCCTCTGCAATTGAATCTTGGAGAATTTTGAGTGCGATTTACTTACTGAGGGGATTGCACTAACCCAGCTAAATACAGAGGTTAAGCTCATTCTGGCAGCCATTGCGCTGCTGGAAATCAACAAACCTGCGTACAAACAAATATTTTGGGGAGTACAGTCTTTGTTCTTTTTGAAATTGGGTTTTAAGCTTTTTGCGGCACGCAAAGATTAATGTTTAGATGCCGCAATAGTGCGTGCCACTTCGGTTAAATGCCAGCAATTATTCGCGCTTTGTTGCGTAGATCCCATATTCTCCGCCATCAATATAAATAATTCGGTAAGATTGCGGCTGCGCGCCAATTATGGTGCGACTTTCAATCAAGTTACGGCACTATATGAAAATTCACGAATATCAGGGTAAAGAAATTCTCCGTCAATTTGGCGTGCCAACTCCGCGCGGTTTAGCGTGCTTCACCGTTGATGAAGCGGTGGCTGCGGCGCAGCAGTTAGGTGGCAGTGTATGGGTGGTGAAGGCGCAGATTCATGCGGGCGGTCGCGGCAAAGGCGGCGGGGTGAAGGTAGTACGTTCGCCGGAAGAGGTGAAGCTCGCCGCGCAGCACATTCTCGGTATGCATTTGGTTACCCATCAAACAGGTAAAGACGGTCAAGTGGTGCGCCGTTTATTGATTGAAGAGGGGATGCAAATCACGCAAGAGTTTTATTTGGGTATGGTGGTGGACCGAAGCTCACAGCGTGTGGTGGTGTTAGCGTCGAGCGAAGGCGGAATGGAAATCGAGGAGGTAGCGAAGCATCATCCCGAAAAAATTCATAAACTGCGGATTGATCCCGCAGCGGGTTTGTTAGCGACTGAGGCCGCGCAAATTGCGAAAAAAATCGGCATTCCTGATGCCGCCATTACGGAAGTGGTGATTGCATTGCAAGGTTTATACCGCGCCTTTGTCGAGAAGGATGCGATGCTGGCGGAGATCAATCCTCTAGTACTGACTGCCGACAATCATGTGATTGCGCTGGATGCCAAATTCAATTTTGATAGCAATGCGCTGTACCGTCATCCTGAAATTATTGCATATCGCGACCTAGATGAAGAAGACCCTGCTGAAATTGAAGCTTCAAAATTTGATTTGAGTTATATCTCACTCGATGGAGATATTGGTTGTTTGGTGAATGGAGCAGGATTAGCGATGGCGACCATGGACATCATTAAGTTGTATGGCGGCAGCCCCGCGAATTTTTTGGACGTTGGTGGCGGTGCAACCACTGAGAAAGTCACGGAAGCATTCAAGCTGATGCTGAAAAATCCCAATATCAAAGCGATACTCGTGAACATTTTTGGCGGCATCATGAAATGTGATGTGATTGCTGAAGGTGTGGTCGCTGCGGCTCGCGAAGTCAGTTTGAGCGTACCGTTGGTAGTGCGTCTAGAAGGAACTAATGTGGATTTGGGTAAAAAAATTCTAGCTGAATCTGGCTTGCCGATTATTTCTGGTAGCGATATGGCGGATGCCGCAGAGAAAGTTGTTGCCGCAGCGAGGAGCAAATAATGTCGATACTCATCAATAAAAATACGCGCGTGATGACACAAGGCATGACGGGCAAAGTGGGGCAATTCCACACGCAAAACTGCATTGCATACGCGAACGGAGAAAATTGTTTTGTTGCTGGCGTTACGCCAAAAAAAGGAGGTCAAAATTTTGAGGGCGTGCCGATTTACAACAGTGTCTTAGAAGCCAAACAACAAACAGGCGCAACGGTGTCGGTGATTTACGTCCCGCCCCCTTACGCCGCTGCGGCGATTGATGAAGCAATTGAAGCAGACTTGGATCTGGTGATTTGCATCACCGAGGGAATTCCCGTGCATGACATGCTTAAAACGCGTTACAAAATGCAGGGTAAGCGCACGTTGTTAATCGGGCCAAATTGTCCTGGCTTGATTACGCCAGATGAAATAAAAATCGGCATCATGCCCGGACACATCCATCGCAAAGGACGCATCGGCGTGGTGTCACGTTCCGGTACGCTCACCTACGAAGCGGTTGGGCAGCTTACTGCGCTGGGCTTGGGGCAGTCTTCTTGCGTCGGCATTGGTGGCGATCCGATCAATGGTTTAAAGCATCTCGATGTGATGAAATTATTCAACGATGATACTGAGACCGATGCGGTCATTATGGTCGGCGAGATTGGCGGCAGCGACGAAGAGGAATGCGCACGCTGGATTAAAGACAACATGAAAAAGCCTGTCGTCGGTTTTATTGCAGGCATCACTGCGCCGCCTGGAAAGCGTATGGGTCATGCAGGGGCGATTATTTCCGGTGGGCAGGGCGGTGCGGATGACAAGCTGGCAGTGATGGAAGAATGCGGTATTCACATTACGCGTAACCCCGCTGAAATGGGACGTGTGATGCAGAAAATTTTGAAAGGCTGATTTTTTGTTCGCATAAGTTTAAGAGGGTGAGTATTTTTTAGGAGTGTTAGATTGATAATGGAAATGTTTGCAACGAGCCAGTTTTGGGTGGATGTGTTAAAGATTATTATGATCGACCTGTTGTTGAGTGGTGACAATGCGGTGGTGATTGCACTGGCATGTCGTAATTTGCCAGAAGCGCAGCGTAAAAAAGGCATCTTATTCGGTGTTGGTGGTGCGATAGGCTTGCGCATTGTGCTGACATTTTTTGCGGTGAGCTTGCTCGCTTTGCCTTATTTGAAGCTGGTCGGCGCGCTGTTGTTGTTATGGATAGGCGTTAAGCTGTTGTTGCCAGAAGATGAGCATGGCGAAGATAACATCAAGGCAGATACGCGTTTGTTTGGTGCAATCAAAACCATCATCGTTGCCGATTTTGTGATGAGTTTGGATAACGTATTGGGCGTGGCGGCGGCGGCAAAGGGCAATGTGTCGTTACTGATATTTGGTCTGCTCATTAGCATCCCGATGATTGCGTGGAGTAGTCAATTGGTATTGAAATTGATAGATCGCTTCCCTTTTATTATTTATGCGGGTGGTGCCTTGCTTGGCTATGTGGCGGGCGAGATGTTGGTTAGCGAAGCGTTGTTCGCGCCATTCGTTGCAGTACAGCATTATTTGCATTGGTTAGTTCCCGCGTGCTGCGCGGTGTTGGTGCTGGCAGTCGGAAAATGGTTAGCTGCGCGCAAAGCGGTCGAAAGCGTGGCGGTGAATCTGGTGGATGAGGCGATTGCTGCCAAACCGAATAACAAACATTGAGGAGCAAAAATGAAAATACTGGTTCCTTTGGATGGCTCTGACAACGCGAATCGCGCGCTGGATTTTGTTATCGCTAACATTGCGACGCTGAAAGAAACCCCGCAAATTTTGTTGCTAAATGTGCAATGGAAAGTGGCGGTGGGCAATGTGAAGCTATTCATTAACCAAGAGACCATAGACGATTATTACCGCGAACATGGTATGAAGGCGTTACAGCACGCTCGCGCTGCTTTGGATGCAGCCAACTTGCCATACCATTATCACATTAGCGTGGGAACACCTGCTGAAGCGATTGTGCAATATGCCAATGAGCAAGATGTCGGGCAGATCGTGATGAGCAAGCAAGGCCACAGCGATTTGCAGGCGAAGTTGCTTGGCTCGGTGGTCAGCAAAGTGTTGCACTTGGCAAATTGCCCTGTGTTACTTGTGAAGTGAGTTATTAGATGCCCGATAAGCTTATGATAAGATTCAGCCTTTGGTATTGTATCGGCATGAAAATAGCGACTGGGTTAGCTGGATAGGGATAAAAGATGGGCATTTCAACATCACTGGAGATTGTCAGCCAAACGCATTCCGGTATGGTGCGTACGCATAATGAAGACAGTGTAGGCTGCGAATCCGCTTGCGGTCTGGTTGTGTTGGCAGATGGCATGGGCGGATACAATGCGGGTGAAGTCGCCAGTGGCATTGCGGTGTCGGTGGTTACATCAGAAATCAGCCAACGTTTGCAGACTGCGAATCTGATTGATCGCGATGAAGTGAGCGGAGAGGAGCTGGCGGTAGTGCTGTTACGCGAAAGCGTTCAGAAAGCCAATTTATCTATCTTTCATGCAGCCCATAGCAAGCCGCAATATACCGGCATGGGTACAACCATCGTTGCTGGTATCTTTTATGACAACCGTGTTGCTGTTGCACATGTGGGTGATTCGCGCATGTATCGCTTGCGGGGTGACGTTCTCGAGACGATCACTCACGATCATTCCTTATTGCAAGAGCAGATCGATGCCGGCATCATCAGTGTTACCGATGCACGTTCGTCGCAAAATAAAAATTTGGTTACGCGGGCTGTCGGTATCGATGCCAAAGTGACTGCAGAAGTTCATGTGCATGATGTGTTGGTTGGCGATTTATACCTGTTTTGCTCCGATGGCTTGAACGACATGGTAGAAGATCAAGATATACAGTCTGTCCTGTATGCTATGCAAAGCAATCTTCCGCTTGCTGCAGACCAACTAGTGCAGATGGCGAATGATAATGGTGGGCGTGATAATGTCTCGGTGATACTGGTCAGAGCCAAAGCCGAGTTTGCATCACCGCGTGGCTGGTTCGCAAAGCTATTGAGTTACATTAGATAGTATTGGCAAGAGGAAAAAAATTATGGCAGCGAAACTAGTTCTTATGGTCAATGGTTCTCCAACCACAGAGTACCCACTGACCAAAGAACGCATGACGATAGGGCGCAAACCGCACAATGACATTGTGATCGATAACTTGGCAGTGAGTGGCGAACATGCAGCGATAGTCACGATACTGCATGATTCTTTCCTCGAAGATTTGGATAGTACAAATGGCTTAGAAGTGAATGGTGCGCGCTCTAAAAAGCATTTCCTGCAAAATAATGATGTGATTGAAATCGGCAAGCACAAGCTGAAGTACCTTAACGATCAGGTTACGCAAATGACCTCGGCTGAATTTGAGAGGACGATGGTAGTACGCTCTTCGGTAAATCAGCCCGCACAAAGCGCAGTAAAGCCTGTACAGCCAGCCAGCATGAACGTGACGCAAACCCAACTGAGCAAATTGCTGGATGACGAAGGACAGGCAACCGGAAGGTACATGGCACAAGCTGCACCTATACCCACTCCGACTATGCCCGCTTCGCCTCATGGAGGTGGAACGACTCAGCCGGTTGCGGCATTTGTAGCGCCTGCAAAAATTTCAACCGCAGGGGTGTCTGCTGCCATACAGATTTTGTCCGGTGCGAATGCTGGTAAAGAGCTGGACCTGGTCAAAAACCTAACCACTTTGGGCAAGCCGGGTGTACAAGTTGCGGTACTGACCAGACGACCACATGGTTTTTTCATCACCCACGTCGAAGGTGCCACATTCCCCTTGGTCAATGGCCAGACCTTAGCCAATCAAGCTCGCCAGCTAAATGATCACGATGTGATTGAATTGGCCGGTGTCAAAATGGAATTTTATTTCAAAGGCTAGCGCTAGCAATAGCACTTCACCAACCCAGTCTTCATAAGGAAGCCGCGTGAAAAAAAACGCCAAGTTGATTGGATTGGGGATATTGGTCGCACTACTGTTTGCAGGGAATGCAGCCCAACTATACAAGCTGAATTTCGTCGATCAGCTTTCTGACATTCTTTACGATAATCGTTTGCAATGGACTATGCCAGGCACGGTGGATGAACGCATTGTCATTCTCGACATCGATGAAAAAAGCCTGCAAGAGGAAGGACGCTGGCCTTGGAGTAGAGACCGTTTAGCCTTATTGATCGATCGGTTGTTCGATCGATATGGTGTGAAGGTAGTCGGCTTTGACGTGGTATTTGCCGAAAAAGACCAAAGCTCCGGCTTGCAAGTGTTGCAGAAGCTGGGGAAAGATCAGCTTAAAGATAACGCCGAGTTTCAATCCGCGCTGGCAAACATCAGCCCGCAACTTGAGTACGACAAGCTGTTCGCGGGGAAACTTAAAAATCGTAAAGTAGTGTTGGGCTATTACCTTACAGATCAGGAGAAACAGAATGTTTCCGGGGTGCTGCCTAAGCCTGTCTTTCCGGCTGGCACATTTAAAGATCGACAGATTGCCTTTACCAGCTTTAACGGGTATGGGGCTAATTTATCCGAATTGCAACAATCAGCCACAAGCGCAGGCCACTTTAATCCATTGATCGATGGCGATGGCGAGGTCCGTCGAATACCGATGTTGGTGGAATACAACGGCGCGTACTATGAGTCACTGTCACTGGCGATGGTTCGCACGCTATTGGGTCAGCCCAATATTCAAGCGGGTTTCCTGGAGGGAGGTGGCAACGATTATGCCGGATTGGAATCGTTGGAAATACTGCAGACCAACCACACATTAAAAATCCCGGTTGATGCACAAGTCGCCACATTCATTCCTTATCGAGGCAAGCAAGGCAGCTTTAAATATATTTCCACAGCTGATGTGTTGCATGATCGCGTGAAAGTCGATCAGCTCAAAGATAAAATCGTACTGGTTGGTACAACAGCATTGGGACTGCTAGATATGCGTAATACGCCTGTCGAGAAAAATTTTCCCGGGGTGGAAGTTCACGCCAATATGATTGCCGGCATACTAGATCAAAATTTAAAGCAGCAGCCCGCCTATATGCTTGGCGCGGAAGTGCTATGGTTGTTATTGACAGGGATTGTGTTGAGTTGCGTATTGCCGTTATTAAGTCCGATGCTGGCAATCATTACGTCGATAAGCACATTTTTATTAAGTTTTGGCCTGTCGATTTTGCTGTGGCAACACAGCGATATCGTCATGCCCACTGCCAACAGCTTGATTATGGTTATGCTGCTGTTTGTGCTGAATATGTCTTATGGATATTTCTTTGTGACACGCACCAAGCGACAGATTACCGACCGTTTTAAAAACTATGTACCCTCCGAGTTAGTCGATGAGATGAGCCAACACCCGGAGCAATTGGTATCGATGCAGGGTGAGAGCCGCGAAATGACCATGTTGTTTTCGGATGTGCGCGGCTTCACCACCATTTCTGAAGGCATGGACTCAAAAGTACTCAGTCAGCTGATGAACGAATTTTTGACGCCGCTTTCTCGTGTGATCTCCAAGCATCAGGGAAAAGTTGATAAATATATGGGCGACTGCATCATGGCGTTTTGGGGTGCACCACAACCCCAGCCTGATCATGCGCGTAATGCTATATTGGCAGGCATTGAGATGCAGCAAGCTTTGCTTGAATTGCAGCCGCATTTCAAAGCGAAAGGTTGGCCGGAAATCCATGTGGGTGTCGGCATCAATAGCGGGCGGGTCAGTGTCGGCAATATGGGCTCCGAAGTGCGGGTAGCTTACACAGTAATGGGCGATGCCGTGAATCTTGCGTCGCGTCTGGAAAGTATCACCAAGCAATATGGCGTAGGCATTATTGTCGGCGAGAATACACGCAATGCCGTAACCGACTTTGTGTATCGTGAGCTTGACCATGTCCAGGTAGTAGGTAAAGATAAGCCAGTGGCGATTTATGAGCCAATAGGTTTAGTGGGTAAAGTCAGCCCGGCAGTACAAAATGAAGTGGCTATGTTCCATGAAGTACGCCAATGGTATCGCGCGCAGAAATGGGATCAGGCTGAGCAGCAATTGTTGGCATTACTAAGCCAATCGCCCGATACAGCGTTGTACAGAATATACCTTGAGCGTGTCGCGCATTTTCGTGATGAACCGCCTGCAGCAAACTGGAATGGCGTGTTTGTATTCCGCACCAAGTAAGTCGAATCTTTTGAAAATGAATCTACAATGAAATTAAGAGTATTAGGGTGTAGCGGCGGAATCGGTGGCAATCAGCGCACCACTTCGTTTGTATTGGATCACGACATACTGATTGATGCGGGAACCGGCGTGGGAGAGCTTAGCCTCGCCGAGTTAAGTGCAATTGATCACATTTTTATTACACACTCCCACTTGGACCACATTGCCTGTTTGCCCATGATGATAGATAGTGTGTGGCTGATGCGTGAGCGTCCTATAACCATCCACACAACCAAAGAAACTCAAGCGATACTCAAGCAGCATATTTTTAATTGGAAAATATGGCCGGATTTCTGCGAAATACCCAATCCGCAAAAGCCTGCCATGCGTTTTGAAACAATAGACTTAGGCAAGGCGGTTGAATTAAATGGACGCAAGATTACCGCCGTTCCGGCCAATCATGTCGTACCTGCAGTGGGCTATCATCTGGATAGTGGCAAAGCAAGCTTGATATACACGGGTGACACCACCAGTTGTGATGCGCTCTGGGTAGAGGTCAATAAAATTGAGAATCTGCGCTATGTGATTATCGAATCAGCATTTTCAAATCATGAAAAAGAACTGGCTGTGCTATCCAAGCATCTTTGTCCCGATATGCTCGCAATAGAAATGACGAAGCTAAATCGTCAGGCTGAAATATTCATCACCCATCTCAAACCGGATGAACTGGAGTTAACCATGCAAGAGATTGAGCAATGTTTGCCAGACCGACAGCCAAAGATGTTGTTAAATAATCAGATTTTTGAATTTTGAACTGTCTGACCCAGTACAAAAATGAAAGCATAAGATGAATGACGTGGAAAATAGGGGCAATATCACTCGGCGTATTGAGTTCACCAAAAACCTCAATCACGTTATTAGTCGCATTCAAGCAGCGAATAATGTTGATGAGATCATGTCGGGCATGAGTCAGGATATTTGCACGTTGTTTAATGCGGATAGACTGACCATTTATAGGTTAGGCGAGGATAAAGTCTCATTGATCTCCAGGGTTAAAATAGGGCTTGATGGATTTAAAGATTTAAAGCTGCCCATTGCCGAACAAAGCATCGCGGGATATGCCGCGTTAAACAAAAAGCTATTAAATATAAATGACGTCTATGACGAACAAGAATTGAAACAGCACAGCCCGCAATTAAGTTTTTTGCGTGGTGTGGACAGACGCACCGGTTATCACACCAAACAAATGTTGGTTGCGCCGATATTAAGTAGCACCAATGGTGAATTGATTGGCATTATCCAGTTGATCAACAACAAAGACGACATGCCGTTTTTTATATGGATCGAAGAAGGTGTGCAGGATTTGTCACAAGCAATCGCACTGGCATTTCGCCGGTTCAAACAGAACAGGTTTAAGGAGTAAGCAATGAGTGTCGCAACCAATCCCGGGGATATCACCCAACGCATTGAGTTCACAAAAAACCTCAATCATGTCATCAATCGCATCCATGCGACTGGGAACGTCGATGAGATTATGCTGGATGTGAGTAAGGATATTTGTGCGTTATTTAACGCGGATAGACTCACGATATATGTTGTAGGTGATGACAAAGTTTCACTGGTCTCCAAAGTTAAAACAGGGCTGAACTCTTTTAAAGATTTGAAATTACCCATCGCGGAACAAAGCATTGCGGGCTACTCTGCATTAAACAAAAAGTTGTTGAACATCAAAGATGTTTACGATGAAAAAGAATTAAAGCAGCACGGCCCGCATCTGCGCTTTTTACAGGAAGTGGACAAGCGCACCGGATATCGCACCAAACAAATGTTGGTCGCACCGATTTTGGATGGTACCAACGGAGAGTTGCTCGGCATTATCCAGGTGATTAACAATAAAGCTGGCGTACCTTTTTTCACCTCGGTTGAAGAGGGCGTACAAGAGCTGTCGCAAACTATCGCCGTGGCATTCCGCCAGCGCCAGCAGACGATCGTTATCAAGACAAAATACGATTATCTGGTTGCCGATGGTGCGATGACGGCTGCCGAATTCGAGTTGGCAACCCGCACTGCAAGGCGAAAAGGTGTTGATCTTGAAGAAGTGTTGATTGATGAATTTCAAATCAGCACGACTGCAATGGGCAGCGCACTATCCAAATTCTTTGGTGTGGTTTATGAGCCACATAAGCCGGATCGCATCAAGCCCACCGAACTGCTGCGTAACTTACGCCGCGAATATGTCGAAAGTGGTCACTGGATTCCAATCGAGGAAACCCAAGAAGGGCTGATGATTCTCACCACCGACCCCGAACGAGTACAGTCTTCCCGAGTGGTTAACAACATCTTCCCCAAAAATAGATTGGTCTACAAGGTTTGCTCACAGCGTGAGTTTGTGCAATGTTTGGATGCGTTCTATTCGGGGAAATCCTCGGCAGATGCGACCGGAGCTTTTGCGGCAGCCGACGAATCATCCATGGACGATTTACTTTCCACACTGGGCGGCGATGAAGAAGACACCGGTAGCGTCAATCAAGAGGATGTCAGCGCGGCGGCGGATAATGAGCTGGTCAAACTGGTGAATAAAATTATCGTCGATGCCTACCGTATGGGCGCATCGGATATCCATATCGAACCGGGGCCAGGTAAAGCCAAGACGCAGATCCGTGTGCGCAAAGATGGTTCATTGCTGAATTACATTGAAGTGCCTTCCAGCTATCGCAATGCGCTAGTGACACGCTTGAAAATTATGTGTGACCTGGATATTTCCGAAAAGCGCAGGCCTCAAGACGGCAAGATTAAATTTAAAAAGTATGGCCCGTTAGACATCGAGCTGCGTGTTGCCACTATCCCTTCGCAAGGCGGCGTGGAAGACGTGGTGATGCGGATTCTAGCTTCAGGTGAGCCGTTACCATTAGAAAAAATGGGTTTCTCGGAGCGCAACAATGACCTGATTAAAACGACGGTGAGCAAGCCTTACGGGCTATTTTTTGTATGCGGACCAACCGGTTCGGGTAAAACCACCACGCTGCATTCGGTGTTGAAATACATCAACACCCCGGACACCAAAATCTGGACAGCCGAAGACCCGGTCGAGATTACACAGAAGGGTCTGCGCCAAGTGCAAATCAACAAAAAGGCGGGGCTGGATTTCCCCACCATCATGCGCGCCTTTTTGCGGGCAGATCCAGATGTGATTATGGTCGGCGAGATGCGCGATAAAGAAACCGTGTCGATTGGTATCGAAGCGTCCTTAACGGGTCACTTGGTGTTCGCTACCCTGCATACCAACAGTGCACCCGAATCAATTATTCGCTTATTGGATATGGGTATGGATCCATTCAACTTTGCCGATGCGTTGCTGGGCATCCTTGCGCAGCGTTTGGCAAAACGATTGTGCGCAGATTGCAAAAAACCACACATCGCAACTGACGAAGAAATTAAATTACTGCTCGCTGAATACAGCATCGAACTAGCCAATACCGTTACCTGGAAAAAAGACCCTGCTGCCGGGGAGAAGGCACTGCTGGCTGAATGGACAAAATTGTTTGCCAATAAAGAAGGTAAATTCACCCTGTACTCCCCTGTCGGCTGTGAAAAGTGCACCGGTACCGGTTATCGGGGGCGAGTGGGTTTGCATGAATTACTGATTGGCACCGACCCGGTTAAAAAAGCCATTCAAGAACACGCGCGGGTTGCTGAGTTGTTGGCAATTGCATTGGAAGAAGGCATGCACACCCTCAAGCAGGACGGTATGGAAAAAGTGCTATCGGGTATAACCGATATGCATCAAGTGCGGGCGGTTTGTATCAAGTAATGGCCGCTTGTTTTAGTTGTTAGTTATCGTGTTGAACTAAATGCAACCACACGCTAACTAACAACTAAGAATTCATCGCTAGCATCAACTTTATGCACTCATCAGACAACCTCATTCCCCGCCTCAAAGAACTCAATGAGATTGGCATCGCACTATCGCAGCAACGTGATCTCAACAGCCTGCTCGAAACCATACTGATTGCGGCAAAGCGCCTCACCCATGCAGATGCGGGTACACTATATCTGTACCAACCCGAGCAGCAGATTTTACGTTTTGAGATAGTGCGTAACGATACGCAAAAAACCGCGATGGGCGGCACCAGTGGCGTGGCGATTCGTTATGAGCCTGTGCGACTTTATGATGACGCGGGGAATCCCAATCATGCCATGGTGGTTAGCCATGCAGCTTTAACAGGTGAGACGATCAACATTCCTGATGCCTATGCGGCAGAAGGTTACGATTTTTCCGGCACCAAGCGATACGATGCCAAACACGGTTATCGTTCACATTCTTTTTTAACCGTGCCGATGCGCAATCATGAAAACGAACTCATCGGCGTGTTACAGCTGATCAATGCATGGGATCGAAGCACCAGCACCATTGTCCCTTTTTCAATTGATGATCAGCAGCTCTTGGAATCGCTAGCCTCGCAAGCCGCCATTGCCTTAACCAACCGTCGCCTGGTGCAACAACTGGAAGAATTGTTTGAGGCATTTGTTCAGCTCATCAATACCGCCATCGACGACAAATCAGCTTACACCGGTGGGCATTGTGACCGCGTACCTGAGTTGACGATGATGTTGGCTGAAGCGGTTAATCGTACCAAGCAAGGACCACTCAAAGATTTTGCGATGACCGACAAGGATCGGCATGAGCTAAAAATTGCGGGTCTGCTGCATGATTGCGGTAAAGTTACCACCCCGGTGCATGTGGTCGATAAAGCCACCAAGCTACAAACTTTATTCGATCGCATACAGCTGATCGATACGCGTTTTGAAGTGCTGAAACGCGATGCAGAGATTGCGATGCTGCGCGCCTCCCTCCCCCCCAACCCCTCTGATAAAACCACTAGCCATTCGACTAGATGGGAAAGCCAGCAAGTCGCCGGTTATCCCGCAAGCGGGAGGGGGGAGTACGGCGGTCAGGGAGGAGATGAAATGGCAATCATCCAATCCCAATACAAAGCACGCATCAAACAACTTGACGAAGACCGAGAATTTCTTCGGCACTGCAATATCGGTTGCGAATCGATGCCCGAGGCCGAGCAGTTGCGCATCCGTGAAATTGCCACCTCGTATCAATGGTGTGACATAGATAGCAGTCTAAGTAATTTTTTAAGCGACAATGAAGTTGAAAACCTCACCATACGATCAGGTACGCTAACAGCCGCAGAACGTGAAATCATCAATCATCATATTGTCGTCACCATCAAGATGTTGGAATCACTGCCCTGGCCCAAACACCTCAAGAATGTCCCTGAATACGCGGCTGGTCATCACGAACGCATGGATGGCAAAGGCTACCCGCGTGGCTTAACGGGCGATCAAATGTCCGTACAAGCCAAAGTGATGGGCATTGCCGATATCTTTGAAGCCCTCACCGCCAAAGATAGGCCCTACAAAAAAGGTAAAACCTTGACCGAGTCGCTTACCATCTTGGGAAAATTCAAACTCAATGGTCACATCGACCCAAACTTGTTCGACGTATTTATCCGCGAAAAAGTCTATCTTGATTACGCGGAAAAATTTCTTCCCCCGGAACAAATTGATGAAGTTGATTTGAGTAAAATTCCAGGTATCACTCTCGACTCGTTTAGCCAAGCGAACTGAATACACTGCCCAAAAACGTCACTTTAAAGTGACGTGAATGGTTACAAAGCCATCTAGTCACATCCATAAAAATAAATAACTTCCATACTTATCAACATATTAAATGTTTGGCATGGTCATTGCTTAAATAGCTAGCAACATGCATATTGTGTGTTACCCAGCGGCGCACTCAGCCAAATGGCAATACGAAATTTTACTTAAGGAGTTTCAAATGAAAAATGTACAAAAAGGTTTTACCTTGATCGAATTGATGATCGTTGTAGCGATCATCGGTATTTTGGCTGCGGTAGCGATTCCTGCATATAAGGATTATACGAAGCGTGCCCGTTTTGCTGAAGTACTGAGCCTGAGCGATACCTTCAAGCAAGCTGTTGCTGTTTGTATCACAGACAACGTGGCGAATCCTAACACTGCTACTGGTTGTAGTAATGGTGCTTTAGGTGTGCCAGCGGCTCCAGCAGCAACAACTAACGTTGCAACATTGACAACTACCGATGGTGTGATTACCGGTACCGCTACTGCATTGGCAGATGGGGCAACTTCTGTATTGACCCCTACAGCCAATGGCACCAATATCACTTGGGTGCAATCTGGTACCTGTGTTGGTTTAGGCTGGTGTAAAGCTAACTAAAGAAATAGCGCTTTAGTAGTTCTAAATTTAGAGTCCCATTCTGCAACACGGATGGGGCTTTTTAATTTCATTTCAATTATTGATTATTTCTTGCGTCAAGCATTTCTCGTAATTCCTTCAACTCACTTTCTATCGTAGAAAGCTGATAAAAACTCCCACCCGCTTGCTTAGCCAGCTCAAGTTGTTCAATAGCCGCATAGACATTACCCTGCCACGAGTAACTATAAGCTTGGGCTTGGTGTTGCTCC
>JABFRF010000046.1 GCA_013141315.1 Gallionella sp.
AAAAGCGGCAGCTAAACCGGCAGCTAAACCGGCAGCTAAAAAGGCGGTAGCGAAAAAGCCAGCGGCTAAAAAAGCGGCAGCTAAACCAGCAGCTAAGAAGGCAGTAGCAAAGCCAGCGGCTAAAAAAGCGGCAGCCAAACCAGCAGCTAAGCCTGCAGCTAAAAAGGCAGTAGCAAAGCCGGCAGCGAAACCAGCAGCAGTGGTCTCTCGTCCAGTAATGCCTGCACCTTCTGCTGCAGCACCAGTTCGTCCGGCTGCAACATGGCCCTTTCCTACACCAGGGATCGGCAAGCCGAACTAAACGGGTCAAGCTTTACTGTGGTGCAAGCCCCGGATGCCTTGTCAGGGCGGGGCTTACCACAGGGACTCGCATTTTGGCGCACTAATGGGTGCGTGCGCCTTTTATCACTAACGCAAAGTTAGTGCGTTTTTTCTCTCGGTAAATTGCAAACGTCCTAGTTTGCGATAGGCGTTCTGCACCCTAAAGGTTTCCTTGGAAGTTTGTCCGCTAATTTTGCAGTGCAACGTGATACAGCGTAATCGGTGTGCCACTGTTTTTATCTAACGCGATGCCTGCTTCCACGCTTGCTCTGGCAATGTCCGCTGCCGTGTCGTGATGGGAATAAGCGTGGTGCAATGCACCGAGTGCGAATTCATGCCCAGAGCCAATCGCCCAATACTGGGTATATTCAAACACCTCGCGCATGGAGTACACGCCAAAGATGCCGTGGGCATTGGCGATCAGCGCGGTGATTTGGCTGGACTCGTAAGGATCTTCCTCATCTTCTTTGGGGTTGAGAAAACATTCTTCCTTCAAAATCGGATGCAGTTTGCGAAATGTTTCAAAAATTTCGGCCTTGCTGTTAAGCTTGACCTCGGGCATTTTGGCGAATAGATTCTCCAGCACCAGATGATGCGCGGCACTGCCGCAGATGCCGACGTAGCTATCACCAATGCGCAAAATTTTGTCGTGCGAAGCATCCAAATGCGCAGGTAGGCGAGTGTTGCCAAAGGTGGTCAAGGTGTCGGCAGCAATGGCGGCGACACCGTTTTTTCTAACGGCAACGATGGTGGTCATAGCGGTTTCCCAATAAGTTAAACGTGCAGACATTATCCCTTAAATAAGCCATGAACTTCTATTGCAAATCGCTTCCTTACCAAGCTAACGCTGCGTGTTATTACGCTGCTCTGGCTGATTTGCCGTGGGCGGTATGGCTAGATAGTGGCGGCATGGCGCGCTATGACATCATCACCGCTGCGCCTTATTGCACCGTAGTGTTGCGAGAGGAAGATGAGTGCGCAGATCCATTTGCAATGTTGCGCGCAGAATTGGGCGAAGCTATAAAGCCTATCGCCGATGTGCCATTTGCGGGCGGTGTGTTGGGCTACTGGAGCTATGATTTGGCGCGTCGTATCGTGACGATACCCAACATTGCGAAAAACGCTGGACAGCTACCGGACATGGCGGTGGGTATCTACGATTGGGCATTGGTGTTGGATCATCATCTACGCACTGCCAGTTTGGTATCACACCAGCGTTTTTCGGAAACGACCGCATTACTGCCGCAGATACTAGATCGATTGCAAGGTAAGCAAGCACTCCCTGTTGATACGTTTCAGGTACGCGGAGTTATCACTTCGAACTTTACGCCCGACAGCTATGCGAACGCATTTAATCAAGTGCAAAATTATTTACAAGCAGGTGATTGCTATCAAATCAATCTGGCGCAACGCTTTAGTGCGCAGGCAGAGGGGGATGCATTCGGCGCATATTTGAAGTTACGCCAGCTCAGTCCCGCGCCTTATTCTGCTTTTCTAAACTTGCCGCAAGCTCAGATTCTATGTGCCTCGCCAGAGCGTTTCTTGCGTTTACAAAACGGTGCCGTGGAAACCAAACCGATCAAAGGTACGCGTCCACGCGGCAGCGATGCACAACAAGATAAGCGACTTGCCGATGAACTGCGCGAGCATCCCAAAGACCGTGCGGAAAATCTAATGATCGTCGATTTGTTGCGCAGTGATCTGGGTAAAAGCTGTGTAGTGGGTTCAGTGCGCACACCAAAGTTATTTGAGGTGGAAAGTTTTGCTAACGTGCATCATTTGGTCAGCACCGTCACAGGTCAGCTCGAGGCAGGACACGATGCACTGGATGTGTTGCGCGATTGCTTCCCCGGTGGCTCGATCACCGGCGCACCCAAACAGCGTGCCATGCAAATCATCGAACAGCTAGAGCCGAATCGGCGCGGTGTGTACTGCGGCGCAATCGGCTACATCGGCTTTGATGGCAACATGGACACCAACATCGTCATTCGCACCATGGTGTATTCGGACAATGAAATTCGATGCTGGGCGGGTGGAGGAATCGTTGCAGATTCAGTTAGTGCGGATGAGTATCAAGAGACGTTTGATAAGGCTTCGGTGATGTTGGGGTTGTTGGAGCAATGTGGTGGCGAATTGTGATTCTATTGGGTGGCTTAATTTTGCTTGTTCAATCGCAATCGTTAATGGTGCAAAGTTCAATGAGACCTCTGGTAATGCCATTACTCACGGTAAAGGCGCAGCCACGATGTTCTGGCTTTGGCTCAATACCTGCTGCACGTGCCTCTTCATTCATTTGGTTGCGTAAAGGCTCAAGGTTATCTCCATCAAGCGGTGGAACGTGAGATAGAACAGTAAACCATCGGCCATCGGTAAGAGGTAGTGAAAGTAAATGAGGAATCGGTAGGTTGCTGGAGAGAGCAGGGTCGCTCTGTGATTGTGGTGTGATGTAGCACTCAAGGGAAAGAGTGTGACCCTTGGGTGGAATTGGTAGCCATTTAATCTTGCTGAGATTTTCTGTTAAGTTGCTCGCACGTAGCTCAGTCTCTGGAATTCTTATTTGAAAAACAAGCGATGCAACTGACCCATTCGGTCGAGGCATGACCCACTTGATGAAGTGACGGTCAGTGTTTTTTCTACTTGAAACTTTCTTAACCCAGTTGCTAGTACCAGACCATTGGCAGTCACCTGTTGAGTGCAGGCTTACTTTTGCGTCAGAGCCAAACATGCGGCTGAAAATGTATATCTCGTTATTCTGTACTGAAAATTTCCAAACAGTTGAGCGGCGACCTATTGAACTGCCGACTGCTATTCGCACTTCTTGCAACTTCGCCATAAGTAGCTCTTTGAAATTTAATGTAACGCAGAAGGCGGAAATTGAAACATCATCTTCAAGTTCTATCCCGCATTCTTCACCCGAATAATCCTCACAACTTCCGGTATCTTGCGCAGGTTGCGCATGATGCTGGCGAGGTGCAGGCGGTTGTTTACTTCGAGCATGAAGTGCAGCCCGGTGTATTCGCCCTCGTGGCTGAAGTTGATGTTCTCGATGTTTGCCTCGGCCTCGGCAATGGCAGCAGAAATCTTTGCCAGTACGCCACGCTGGTTGGCAACCAAAAGTTTGATGCTGACTTCGAAGGGACGATTGATATTTTTGTCCCACGCCACATCCAACCATTGCTCGCCGCTGCGGCCTTTATGCAAGGTAGGGCAGTCATGGGTATGCACCACCAAGCCTTGCCCGCTCTTGATAACGCCAATAATCGGGTCACCGGGTATCGGGCGGCAACAAGGAGCGAACTGCACTGCCATGCCTTCGGTGCCTTGGATGGTGATGACTGAATTCGCCATGGTTTCATTACTAGCTTGGTCACTTACACTGGCGAGTTGTCGCGCTACCACCATGTTAAGTCGGCGACCCAAGCCAATTTCGGCGAGCATATCCTGACGCGTTTTTACACCCGTATCGCGCAGCAATTTATGCCAGCGCGTTTCATCCATGTCTTGCGGTCTGAGCCCCAGCGTATGCAAGGCTTGGTTGAGTAGACGTTCGCCAAGCTTGGCAGCTTCGCCAGACTGCATGGTTTTAAGGAAATGGCGTATCTGGCTGCGTGCTCTGCTGGTGGTGACGTAGCTGAGCCAGCTCGGATTGGGGTTAGCATGGGGCGCAGTAATCACTTCTACGCGATCGCCGTTTTTCAGCGGCGTGCGCAGCGGCATCAACTCGTGGTTAATTTTTACGGCGATACAGCGATTGCCAATGTCGGTGTGTACGCTATAGGCAAAATCTACGGCGGTGGCATCGCGTGGCAACGAAAGAATTTTTCCTTTTGGAGTGAATACATAAACTTCGTCCGGGAATAAATCGACTTTGAGGTGTTCGAGAAATTCTGCCGAATCGTTGCTCTGGCTGAGGCTTTCCAACAGGTCTTGCAACCACTGATGGGTTTTTTGGTGCAGGTCGTTGATCGACGCATGTCCGCTCTTGTACAGCCAATGCGAAGCAACGCCCGCATCGGCAATCTTGTGCATCTGCTGGGTACGAATCTGGATTTCGATAGGCGTGCCAAAAGGCCCGAATAGCGTGGTGTGCAGCGATTGGTAGCCGTTTACTTTGGGGATGGCGATATAGTCTTTGAACTTGCCCGGGATCGGTTTGTACAGTCCGTGTAGCGTACCCAGCGCGACATAGCAGGCGGCGAAATCTTTCACCAACACGCGAAATGCATAGATGTCCAATACCTCGGCGAATGCCAGCGATTTGCTCTGCATCTTTTTGTATATGCTGTAGATGTCCTTTTCGCGCCCTGTGACGTCTGCCTCGATGTGATGTTCGGCTAATTTATTGCGAATCGCATCCAATATCTTTCCAACGACTTCGCGGCGATTACCTCTTGCAACTTTGAGCGCTTTGGCGAGCACGTGATAGCGATTAGGATGCAGATATTTGAAGCTTAAATCTTGCAACTCTTGATAGATGGCATTGAGGCCGAGTCGATTTGCAATGGGCGCGTAGATGTCCATGGTCTCGCGCGCGATGCGCTCGCGCTTGTCTTGCGCCATGGAGTCGAGCGTGCGCATGTTGTGCAGCCTATCGGCTAACTTGATGAGAATGACGCGCACATCACGCGCCATCGCCAACAACATTTTGCGAAAGTTTTCCGCTTGGGCATCTTCGCGTGTTTCAAACTGGATTCTATCCAGCTTGCTCAAACCTTCGACTAACTCGGTGACAGGTTGACCAAAGTTTTCGGTGAGTTGTTCAGAAGTGACTTCGGTATCTTCGATAACATCGTGTAACAGCGCGGCGATAATCGCCTGCACGTCGATGTGCAATGGCGAAAGAATGCGTGCAACAGCAATGGGGTGAGTGACATACGGATCGCCAGATTGGCGCACCTGACCCTGGTGCGCGGCTCGGCTAAATTCAATCGCAACACGGACGTGTTCGATGTCCTTCGGTTTAAGGTAGGTAGAGAGTTCCTCGATTAAAAGGTCTGCGTCGGCCATTTAGTAAAACGCCCTTAATCACGTTGACTATGCCGCGCCGCGAAGTAACAATTCTTTGCCAACTTTACCTTCACTGATTTCACGAAGTGCCACGACAGTAGGCTTGTCTTTGCTGCTATCTACAAGGTGTGCAGCGCCATTCGCCAGCTGGCGAGCGCGATAAGCAGCGACCAAAGTTAGCTCAAAGCGGTTAGGGATTTTTGCAAGACATTCTTCGACGGTGATACGTGCCATGATCTACTCCGGGTTCTGTAATTGATTGATTAAAGTTTGATGACGAGTCAGTTGCTTGGCGCAATGTAACTTACTGGCAAGCACTACAGCGTTGAGTTCACGCAATGCCTCGTTCAAGTTGTCGTTGATAATAACATAATCGAACTCGCCGATATGCGCGACATCCTCGCGCACCGCCGCCATACGTTTTGCGATGACAGCCGCGTTATCCTTGCCACGTGAAGTTAGACGTTGCGCCAAGGTATCTAACGACGGCGGCAAAATGAAGATGCTGATCGCTTCGGGAAACAAGCGACGCACTTGCTCTGCGCCTTGCCAATCAATCTCCAATAGAATGTCGCGTCCTTTGGCGTTTTCAAGGTTAATCCAAGTTTGCGATGTCCCGTATAGATTGCCATACACCTCGGCACTTTCCAGAAACTCTCCGCGTGTTGCCATGGCCAGAAATTTTTCACGGCTTACAAAATGATAGTCCTTGCCATCTTGTTCACCCGCTCGCGGTTCACGAGTGGTGTAAGAGACTGATAGGTCAATCTGAGGATTGATATTGAGCAAAGCATGCACCAAGCTGGTTTTTCCCGCGCCTGAAGGTGCGCTGATGACGAATAGATTTCCTGACATGAGTGACTCCGAATGTTGACGTAACTAAGCAGAACAATGTCACGCAGTGTGTTGATACCCGATGGGATCAGTTGTGCTATTTTAGCCGAAACAGCCCAGTTGCTGGTTTCTGTATCTTGAACTCGCCAAAATTTACTCGATTTAAAGTTCGCAAGAAGCGTAGAAGTTATTACAGTCCACCAGTGCGATAGCGCGTTGCATCACTTACACCTTGTGCACATTCCATTGCACTACACCCCAGATAGACAAATCTTGTTCCGGCTTAATCAGCATGTCAGGATAGTCGGGGTGTGCCGCACGCAGCACTTGACCATGTTCGGTGTGGATCAATTGTTTAACGGTAAATTCACCATCTACCACTGCGATGACCACACAGCCGTTCGTGGCGGGGACAGAACGATCTACAACTAGTAAATCCGCATCGAAAATTCCCATGCCGCGCATCGAGTCACCGGATACGCGCATGAAAAAAGTGGATTCCTTGTGTTGAATTAAATGCTCGTCTAGGCTCAAGCGGCAATCAACGTAATCATCCGCAGGTGAAGGAAAGCCTGCCGGAACGGCATGGCGCAACAAGGCGCGATGACGTTGAAATAATTCCTTGCTCGGATGAGTCAGTGACAGCAAGGCTGAGTAGTTGGTGCGCTGACCAAAATGAATCGCGTGTTGTTGCATGGCTTACTTTCGATACTTGCGAATTAACCCAACCAGCACACCGAATATTTCCAGTGAGCCTTGCGGACGAATAACAGGGAAGGCCGGATTAGCAGGGCGCAAAATATATTTCCCGCCTTCTTTCGCCAGCGTTTTCAGTGTGAAATTGTCATCGACGATGGCTACAACGATGTCGCCGATATTGGCGAGGTTGCGTTTTTCCACGATGGCAATGTCGCCATCATGGATGCCTGCGTCTATCATCGAATCGCCTTTCACGGGAATCATTGTGGTCAGTGAGGGGGTATGGATCAGCATTTCGTCGATGACGTAATAATCACCTTGGGTCGCGGTAATGGATTGCGGCATCCCGGCTTGCACTGACGATTCCGCAAAGGGACGCGCAAAGAATTGATGGGTTGGAATCCACATGCCATCTGGCGTTCGTTCGAGGAAACCCACTTTTTCTAGCCTATCCAGAATCGCTTTCACCCATGATTTGGAGGCGATGCCGAACACTTCGCATAGCGCCGCGTAAGAAGGAATACTTTTCCACTCGGCGTAATAATCTTGCAGCTTCGCCAGATATTCAGCGTCTTTGGGATTGGAGTCAGGAGCGGGAGTATCGAAATCAGTCATGGCATCACCTATACAGAACGAACGTTCATTACATAGTAAAGAACGTTCGTTCTGTTGTCAATGGTGCTGTGACTGATTTATAAACTACGATGGTGAGGCGGGAGATGAGGGCTAATCAGCGCAGGTGATAATTTGTTACGGGGTAATAGATTGCTCAAGTGTAGCGATAGGTAAATACAAGCACAACGGATTGTCCACGCAAGCAATAAATCCCAGCTTTATATAAAACGCTTTAGCCTTGTCGTGTTTGGCATCCACTACCACGGCATACAACCCCACCCGTTGTGAGAACTCCACAGCCAAGCGCAACGCAAACGACAGCAAATCCTGACCAATCCCTTTACCTTGATGCTGCACATCTACAGCTAGCCGCCCAATGCGCAGCATGGGGGCTGGGTAACGCGGCAATTTTGATTGTGAGGGAAATGAAGTCGTCGCAACTTGACCTGCACTGACAGTAATAAATCCAGTGACGGTTACGCCATCCTTGGCTACTGCTACATAGGTTTTTCCAAAGCCGCGCCGTTGTTGCTGCCCGGCTTGGCGCAGTAGAAACTCATTCAGTGCAGCATCCCCGCAATCAAAAGTCTCGCGATGATGCTCCGCACCCAGCAGATGAATGGCAAACATCGCTTACCGACGTGCCATCAACTTGCGTAAAGCAACCTTGGGTTTGGGTGGCTTCTCGATAGATGCAGTGAATGCTTCAAAGTCACGTTGAGTGAGCAACAGCGTATCCGTCTCGGACACAATGCGTCGCGCCGCATCGTATGCGTTTTGCAACATAAAGCTGGAAACGGTTGTCCCCATCAACGTCGCGGCGCGCTCAATCATTGCTTTCGCTTCGGCGCTGGTGCGTAAATTGATACGGGCTGATTCATTGGCAAGGGTGGCTGACATGGCATAGTCTCCAAAAATTCATGTTGCTATTGTACGTCAAATTTACGCACAAAACACAGGGGCAGGGTGTTGCTGCCAAGTTTCTGTTCAGGGTGGGTGTGGTAGATTTTGCGGTAAAGCTAAATAATAGCAAGGTAAGCTCACACAGCTACAAATACCGCTGCATAATGGCTTGCTTTTTGGCGAGTGTGGCGGCGATGACGGCTTGCGCGCTGGCGATGTCATGCTCTAGGGCTTCTATTTCGGTGACGAGCTTTTTCAAAGCTGCTTCCGCCAACACAGGCACTTTGATGGTTTGCATATTGCCCCACGAAGTACGCGGCAATTGTTGTCCACTTACGCCTTTGATTACTTCCGAATTGAATACTTCAGTCAAGAAATAAGCCGCATAAAAACGCGCCTGAATTGCGCTATCAAAGCGGAAAGCCAAAATATCCGTGGAGCAAATTCCTGCTTGTTGAGCAAGATAAACCTTGTTCAAATTGGGGCGCAATTTCCCATACAACACATCACCGTTTTGATAGCGAATTTTTGCGCTCTTAATCTCCTGATAAGGCGTGGCGGTTTCACCCACTAACTGCCCCGTGCCACTTTCGATATTTTCTAAACCGATATAAAAAGCCGTGCCTGTTTGGGCTTGCGGATCAATCGTATCGCTTACTTTGTGCGCGACCTGCCCTAGGGCTTGTTTGTCAGGAGAGATGTTGATAAGGGTTCGGCTTAATGACGCACGCGCCGCAACAATACTGGCTTGTGCGGCGGAGGCTTCGGCATCAATGGATTCACACTCAGTGACGATTTGTTGTTGAACATCAAGCGGCGGCAATGGAATAATCACCTCTTCTTTTAGAAAGGTGCTGTTAAGACTTTTACCAAAAGCCTTATATCCATTGCCTTCTAAATCAATTTGTCTGGCGTTGAATAATTGAAAAAGATAAGCGTCTGCAATTTCGTTTTTGTCTTTTGGCACTAAGCCTGCAATCGCTTCGTTGGTGTACAGCGGAACAGCCGCAATCGCGGTTTTGCCAATAGATAATTTGAAACTGAGTAAAGTTGTGCCAGCAGGAATTAGCTTCACATTCGATTTTTTAATCGCTTCATCAGTAATTTTTTCTTTTGTTTCCTTAATTGATTGCCCAGACATTTCGGAAATAGATACCCACAAATTTTCTCCAGTGAAATAGGCGGGTGTATCGCGTGGCGGCGTGCCTCCTATCAGCACATTTACTTTGTCACCAAGTTTTTCTAATGGCCATTTACTTTGAGTGACCGCTATTTTCTTTGCGGCTAAGGCAATCTGTTTCTCAAACGTCACCCGTGAAAAATCCAGCATATCCACTAGCCGCAAATGACTGACAAATTCACGCAGGGCGGGCGGAATAACAACTCCCTCGCCCTTCGGGAGAGGGCTGGGGTGAGGGAAGGCACTTGAATTTTTCGCCTCGCTATTTTTGTTAACGTGAGTTCCCTCACCCCTAGCCCCTCTCCCGAAGGGCGAGGGGAATGATGGCGCAAAGTTTGCAGCAATCAGGCTGTTAATTTTTTCCGCGTTATCGCGGTTGGTTTCGTCATACAGTAAAGTAAGGTGATGTCCGTTGGCATCTTTGCTGATTTGTATGCCTTCGTTGCCTTTGGCACTGCTCCACTCGTAACCAAGAAATTGCTTTTGCGCCTTGTTGTCGCTTGGGCTGCGGATGACCAGCACAGGCTTGGGTTGGTCGCTTGCCATGACAAAGTGATAGAGCTTGTCGCGTTCAATGCTCTGCACAAAATCCAGCAAACGCTTACCCAGTTCGGCATCTTGCTCGGCTTGTGGCTTTGCCTTAAAGCCGCGTTGTTTTTTTAAGTTGACGATTTCGCTACTGGTCTCCCAGACTTTAAGGTATTGGGTGAAAGTATCGTGTGCAAGTAGTTCATCTTTGAGTTGCCCAGCCAGCAAGGGTTTGTATTGGCTTGATGGAATACCAATATGGGCGGCGTATTGGTCAATGAGGTGAGCATCCTGATAGATCGTTTGATTATCATTAGCGTTAAACCATTGTGCTACGCGTTCACGATAATGTTCGGCAGTGTCTGGTGCGGTAGGTTTGCGGCGCAAAAATAAGGTGACAGTGTTCGTGCCTGTTTTGCCAAACGTGCCGTTGCCAAATTCAGCAATCGCGACGATGTCGAAATTTTGCAACAAAATTTCGCGGGTTTTAACGTAGGTGTTGCCACCGTTAGAAAGAATGCTGGAGGGCAGAATAAGTGCCGCAATGCCGCCCGATTTCAACAGTTGTTTTGCACGTTCGATAAAGAAGGTTTCGATACTGTTGGCAGTGTCGAGTTTGTCTATGGTGTCTGCTAGGCTATAAGCAGCGCGCTCTGCTTCGCTAAGGGTTTCGAGAAAGCCGCGCACGCTGTAAGGTGGATTCGCCACCAACACATCAAAGCTGCCATCTTGAATTTCAGGGAATGCGGCGTGTTGGTTGACCAGTGCGTCGCCGTAACAAATGTTGATGTCTTGCTGCCCATACATGAAGGCGGAAACTTTGGCGACTTTGGATAAACGATATTCTTTTTCAATGCCATAAATTGACTTGTGATAATCAGCCATCTCAACTTGTTTGTATTGCGCTACCAGTGGCTTGAGTTGGGTTGCCAGCTCATTAAGAAAGTGTCCTGCTCCGCAGGCGTAATCAATGGCTTTTGGTGGTGTGGCACTGTTCTGAACAAGATTTTCCAATGGCAAACTCATCAAGATAAATTTACAAATTGGCATAGGCGTGAAGTATTGCCCTTCGCTTTGTTTCACGCCCTGATCGAGAAAGCCCTCGAACATGTCGCCAAGCAGTTGGTTGCTTGTTGTAGTGTTGGTGAGGCGAATGTCCTGCCACATCTGCAAAATTTTGAGCAGCACTTCTGCGTTCTGATAAAACAGCCTTTCATTGTGTACATCGATAAACGAAAAATCGTTGTTCGTAAAAAATTTTTGTTGCAGGAAGAGATGCCATACCGCCTTTTGCGTGGCATCGGGATTTTGCCGAATAAAACGCATGGCATTGCGTACTGTGCCTTGATCGATGTAGGTAATTTTTTCACCCAAGAATTTACCCATTCCCGCTTGATAAAGTTGTTGCAGGCGGTCAAGCAATTCAAAGTGTGTGTCGTAAGCTACGCCCTTCCAGTAAAACTTGAGTTCGTGAGGGTTTTCGGTTTCATCCACCAGCTTACACAGCAACAAATTCACCAGTTTGTCGAAAGCATTTTCACGACCTGAGACGTTGTGCTGGCGCAGAATGGTGGCGAACTCGTGATACTTTTTCTGCTGGTCAGCAGCGGAAATGGCTTGCAAATCAGCTAACGAGTATTTGTCTTTACCGATGTGATAGGGCTGAATGTTGTATTCAAAAATACCCTTGCTGGTGAAATCGAGTTTGTAAGTGTCGCGCCAAACAGCAAAGCGTTCTTTTACGTCGGTAACGGATTTGAATCCTTTGAAATCAGGCTTGTCATCCAGATATTTTTCGTTATCGCGGTGCGCGATGATGTGACTTTGATAGCTCAATATGCCGTTGTCAAAGTCTGAGGCGTACAGGCACAAAAACTGCGTTTCGCTGATTTGCTGCGCATAGCTAAACAACTGATCTCCATCTTGCAAAGTGTTGTGCCAAGCCTTATCAAATTCACGCCCAGCGGTTTTACATTCGATTAACAGCAGAGGCTTCTTTTGATTGTCAGATACTAAAATGTCAGCACGCCCACCGCTCGCACCATGCCCCAATTTCCACTTTGGTTCTAACTCAATGTGTTCAGGTTTGTAGCCTTTTCCCAGCAAGCGATTAACGCATTCCAACACTACAAAATTTTCCGGGCTGGAAAAGTTGCATGTGAACTCGCCGTTAACCGTTAGCCCATCAGGGTAGGTAATCTTTCCCTTGCCAATGTCAACTGACAGCTCTACCACTCCAATAGTTTTGGCATATACCGCCCCTCTTTTGGAGTATCCCAATGAGGTAAGCAGCTTCGGTAACGTATCTTTTGTAATCATTCCATGTTCACTGCGTAATTGACACTCGATTTACACTTATTCGAGTTGCCTCGATGTGTCTCAGCACGAAATCATGCTTATCACCAACTAGCGATGCTTAGTCACCAGCTTATAAAAATATATTTCCTACTGTTATGGGAAGACGTGATGATAGAGTAAAGCTGTAATTCCTCCAACTATAGGAGGAGTGCTTGGACGCTGCGATTGCTTTTGGGAAAGTGTTGCGCCGACTGCGTGAGGCAGCCAGCCTAACGCAAGAGCAGCTTGGCTTTGAAGCCGACTTGCGGCGTACTTATGTCAGCATCCTTGAACTTGGGCAGCAACAACCATCGCTTACAACCATTCTCAAAATCGCCCAAGCACTTAATTGCACACCGGGAAAATTACTGGATTTGGTGTTAGATGAGATCAGCCTGAAAAATAAAAAACGATAAAATTTCAACCTCAAACCTAGAGTTACGCATTTCCTGTGCTATCACTTTTGCCAGTCCTAAAGAATAAAAAAGCCGCATGGTTAGCGGCTTTTATTAGGTTGCTGCGATGTTGTGCGACAGGGTGGTGAGCTACTCCAAATTCTGAATTTGTTCGCGCATCTGCTCAATGAGTATTTTCATTTCCATTGCGCTACGTGAGACTTCTGCATCGACTGATTTTGAACCGAGTGTGTTAGCTTCGCGATTGAGTTCTTGCATCAAAAAATCGAGCCGTTTGCCGACTGCCCCCCCTTGGGTAAGGATGCGGCGCATTTCGGTGAGATGGCTGGCAAGACGTGATAGTTCTTCGTCTACATCGATCTTGCTGGCGTATAACGAAATCTCCTGGCGTACCCGTTCATCGTCGCCACCTTGGATTGCTTCGCGAAGGCGTGCGGTGATTTTTTGTTCATAGGCGGCAATGGCGGCAGGGACATGCGGCATCACGGCGGTGCGCAATGCTTCAATTTTATCGACGCGTTGCAGCAAAAAGTCTTTGAGTTTGTCGCCTTCGCGCGCACGCGAGGCTGAGAATTCTTGTAGCGCGGTTTTCATCAATCTTAGCAGCGTGTCGCGCAATTCGTCTGCGCTTGCTGTGGGGGTTTCCAGCACGCCATTCCAACGCAACACATCGGCTACGCTCAAGCCTTGTGCATCAGGCAGTGCGGCTTGCACTTCTTTATTCCAAGCGGCGAGTTGTTGAAGCAAGCCTTGATTCAATGATGCGCCACTTTTTGCAGAGCGCGCCGCATAGTTGATGCGGCATTCCACTTTGCCGCGCTGCAATTGGGCGGAGATGGCTTCGCGCAATGCGCTTTCAAAACCGCGCAACTCGTCGGGCATGCGCAGCTGTATATCCAGATAGCGATGGTTCACCGAACGCACATCCAACGTCAATGAGCCGCTGTCGAGTTCTGCGCTAGCGTTGGCATAGCCGGTCATACTTAAAATCATGTAAGGACACCTCTCAAAATTCAGATTTCATCTCAACTACTGCGTTGCGGAAAAAATTTCTTGCTGACATATAACCCCATATGTGGCGCGGCGAAATTTTTTCCGCGCCTTGTATTTGAGCGAACTCTGAATTTTTAGAGATACCCTTGGGACTTACAAATAAAAGACTGTGCTGAACAGCCGCATTATATTACGATTGCACCCTATGAATTTCTCAATCCATCAAGCGAGTCACATCGGCAATCGCAAATTCAACCAAGATCGCGTCGCGTATGCTTACAGCAACGATGCGTTGTTATTGGTGCTGGCAGACGGTATGGGCGGGCATTTACACGGTGAATTGGCCGCCAGTTTAATCATCGAGACGTATATTGATGCGTTTAGTAAAGAAGCTGATCCGCGCATTCCTGATCCCAAAAGATTTATTTCTGCCACGATGCGTGCCGCTCACGAGCGCATCATGCGTTTTCCTTACGATCAAGAAAAGGGCGGATTTCCTGGTTCGACTTGTGTGGTTGCGCTGATTCAAGGTGACAAAATGTATTGGGGGCATGCGGGCGATTCACGCTTGTATTTCCTGCGCGACAATGAAGTGTTGACGAGAACGCACGACCATTCACTGGTGTATCACTGGGTCGAGATGGGCGTGATTTCGGCTGAAGAAGCGCGCACCCATCCGCAACGTAATCAAATCACCAACTGCCTCGGCGGCGCAGAAGATATGTTCTATATGGAGCCGGGAAAGCCTATTGATTTGCAAAGCGGCGATGTCATCTTGCTTGGCAGTGATGGGCTGTGGGGGCCATTTTTAGACCGAGAGTTGATCGATTCTTTTACGGCATCCACAGTGACTGAAACGCTGGACAGCCTGGTCTTGCAAGCGTTGCAGCGCGAAGCCGGGCACTCCGACAATGTCACTGGCATAGCAATCCGCTGGGGCGGTAGTGAACCTGCTCGCGATACAACGGAGCCTGTCAGCTACGTCCTGGAAATCATCTAGTTTTACAACCTGTTTTATTCACTGAGTATTCAACATGCGTCCAAGTCAAAGACAGCCTAACCAACTTCGTTCTATCAACATCACCCGTCGCTACACCAAACACGCCGAAGGCTCTGTGTTGATTGAATGTGGCGACACCAAAGTGATTTGCACCGCCAGCGTCGAAGAGCGCGTCCCGCCGCATAAAAAAGGCAGCGGTGAAGGATGGGTTACAGCGGAATACGGCATGCTGCCACGCTCCACTGGTGAACGTATGGGTCGCGAAGCCGCCAAAGGCAAGCAATCCGGGCGTACTCAAGAAATTCAACGCCTGATCGGACGCAGCTTGCGCGCCGTGGTCGATTTGAAAAAACTCGGCGAGCGCACCATTCAAATTGATTGTGACGTGATCCAAGCCGACGGCGGTACCCGCACCGCCAGTATCACTGGCGCATTCGTCGCGTTGCACGACGCGGTGAGCGGCTTGATGAAAAAAGGCTTAGTAAAAGAAACCCCACTCAATGATTTTATCGCTGCCATTTCCGTGGGTGTCTATCAAGGCACACCTGTGCTCGATCTGGATTACGTTGAAGATTCCGCCTGCGATACCGACATGAATGTGGTGATGCTAGGCAGCGGGAATTTTGTCGAAGTGCAAGGCACTGCCGAAGGCCATGCGTTTAGTCGTGCTGAGATGAATTTGTTGTTGGATTTAGCGCAGGGCGGGATTGCTGATTTGATTAAGATGCAGCGTGCGGCACTCCAAAATTAAACAGCCGTCATTCCCGCGAAAGCGGGAATCCAGCGATTTTATTGAATAAGGCTTTTGACCTTGTCCCCGCAAAGCGGGGGCTTGTTTAATTAACTGGATTCCCGCTTTCGCGGGAATGACGCTACGAAGGAACTCGCTAAATGAAAAAACTCGTCATCGCCTCCAACAATCCCGGCAAGCTCGCTGAATTCCAAGCCTTGCTCGCACCACTTGGTATCGAAGTCGTCACCCAAGCGCAACTCGGTATCAAAGAAGCTGAAGAGCCGCACAACACCTTTATCGAAAACGCGCTTGCCAAGGCGCGCTATGTCAGTCGTGAAAGCGGCTTGCCTACCTTGGCGGACGATTCCGGAATATGTGTCGATGCGCTGAATGGCGCACCGGGCGTGTTCTCCGCGCGTTACTCTGGCTTGCCGCCTTCGGACGAACGCAACAACAAAGCCTTGCTCGAAGCGATGAAAACGCACACCAATCGCCGTGCGCATTACTACTGTGTGCTGGTGTTGCTGCAAAAAGCAGGCGACGCACAACCCCTCATCGCCGAAGGTGAATGGCACGGCGAAATTGCCCGCGAACCGCGTGGCACAGGCGGCTTCGGCTACGACCCGCTGTTCTGGCTGCCAGCGCTGGGCAAAATGAGCGCGGAATTATCGCGTGAGGAAAAGGATGCGATCAGTCATCGGGGCAAGGCGATGCGGGTGATGTTGGAGAAGTTGAAGGTGGTGTGATTTTTAGGCTCAATAGCGGCAAGCCCTGTTAGGAGATTTTCATGTTTCGTTACCTTGTTATCTCACTGCTATTTGCGTTTTCTGGGAGCGTTACAGCGCAAATCGAAATTCCTTTGGATGTAATAAGCCTTAAAAGTATGTATCCAAATTTCAAAGAATTAAGTGGGGATTTGGACAATGATGGTGTCGATGATTTCGCTGCCATCTTTTCAGAAAAAACAAGCGACGGACGAATTTATTATATCGTTGTATTGAAAGGAAAGCCTAGCGGTACTTATGAGTTTGTCACAAAATCTTTGAACGTAGAATATGAAAAAATGGCAGTGGAAATTAAAAATAAATCCCTTTATGTAATTAGGTTTTCTAATACGCTTGCACAAGACCTTTCAGAAACGTATCAATTTAAGTATCGTGATAATGGCTATTTTCTGATTGGTTATGAAGAGAATTCTTACACACAAGATGATGCTAAAAAGTTTAGAGATAGCATTAACTATCTCACTGGCGCAGAAATTGAAACTGAAATCGTGGGCGGTAAAACTGAAGTAATCAAGTCACGTCTTAAAGAAGAAGATCGAAAATTGTTAAGTCTTGAAGACTTTAGTCGCTAACGTCACTTTCGCTTATGTACGCAAGTGCGCGGCTCATCCGCCCAAAATCACTTAATGACCAATCACCCTCTGCAACCCATCTCTCTTAAATCGCAAGCCTTAAATTTTAAGGCGTTGCCACCGTTGTCGTTGTACATTCATATTCCGTGGTGTGTGCGCAAATGTCCATATTGCGATTTCAATTCGCATGAAGTGCGTTCCCTCTCTCCCCAGCCCTCTCCCGCGAGGGGAGAGGGAGTGATTGCGGAGGAGCTTGAACGGGAATACGTCGCGGCCTTGGTGCGCGATCTGGAAATGGCGTTGCCGCAAATTTGGGGGCGCAAGGTTTATACGGTGTTCTTCGGTGGTGGCACGCCC
>JABFRF010000105.1 GCA_013141315.1 Gallionella sp.
GGCGGCTTCAGCAGTCGTTGGGCAGGACGTGGTTGCGCAGGCCGGATTTAATGGCTAAGCGGACATTAACTAAAGAGGAATCTCGGCTTCTGGCAGCGTTTCAGAAGGAACAAGATCCGATAATAAAAGGAGCAGTAAAGTGAATTTGATCGAACAATTGGAACAAGAAGAAATTGCACGTTTGGGTAGAACCATTCCTGCATTCGCACCTGGCGACACTGTCGTCGTAAGCGTAAACGTAGTTGAAGGCGAGCGCAAACGCGTTCAGGCTTTTGAAGGAGTCGTCATTGCCAAGCGCAATCGCGGTCTGAATTCTAGCTTTATCGTGCGTAAAATTTCCGCAGGTGAAGGCGTAGAGCGTACCTTTCAAACCTACTCACCTATCATCTCAAGCATTGAATTGAAACGTCGCGGTTCAGTCCGTCGCGCCAAGCTGTACTACTTGCGTGAACGTTCAGGCAAATCAGCGCGTATCAAAGAAAAACTGGCAATCCGCGCTTAATCGCGAGCAGGTTTTTTTGCTGGATAAAAACGGGAGCTTTGGCTTCCGTTTTTTATTGTACAAACTCCGTTATTCCCGCGCAGGCGGGAATCCAGCGAATTAAATTATTCCCCCGCAACGCGGGGACAAATCCTTAAAGGCATGTTGAATAGAACCACTGGATTCCCGCCTGCGCGGGAATGACGCATCTTTTTATTTGTGCGTTATCATTGCGGCATGGATTATCAAGCAAAATTAACCGTACCGTTTGGCGTACTCGGCATACTCTGCGATGAACACGCGCTGCTCGGTATTGATTTTTTATCGGCTACGGAAAAATCACAGCGCGCAACGAATGCCCTTGCCAAAACTGTGTGCGAACAATTGCTCGCGTACTTTGCCAACCCCGATGCGAAATTTTCAGTGCCGCTTAAGCCGAATGGAACGGCGCATCAACAAAAAGTGTGGCAAGCCATGTGCAACATCCCGCGTGGTAAAACACGCAGCTATGGCGAAGTGGCGGCTGAATTGAAATCCGCTGCACAAGCCGTTGGACAAGCCTGCGGCGCAAATCCCATTCCCATCCTTATTCCCTGTCATCGCATCGTGGGTAAATCTGGCTTGGGCGGCTTCATGCGTCATGCCAGTGGGGAATCAATCGACATCAAGCGATGGCTGTTGGCGCATGAAGGCGCAACTCTCTCTCCCTTAATGGGAGAGAGTGAGATTTGAAATCCGTTCACCCTGAGCTTGTCGAAGAGTCGTTCATAGTTCGACATAGCCATTCGACTAGGCTATTAAAAAGCCATAGCCAAGTACACCCGCAAGGGGTACGCCGTGGTTGTAAGGGGCTAAAGCCCCAACAACACACGCAGGCTGGTTATCAGGGCGAACGGATGTTGCTTGGCTAATGCTATGAACAACGCCGACCTCCTCGACGAGTTTAACGACAACCTGTGGCTGGAAGACGGCCTGTCTCGCAACACCTTGGAAAGCTATCGGCGCGATTTAACCAAGTTCGCTGCATGGCTGGAGCAACAGCGTGCCGCATCCATTCTGCAAGCCGCCCACGCGGACATCCAAGGCTATCTGGCGCACCTAGTGGTCGTGCAAAAAGCCAAGCCGAGCAGCACGGGTCGCAACATCTCCAGCCTCAAGCGGCTGTTTCGCTATCTGCTTAGGCAAGGCAAAATCACCACTGACCCCACCCTGCAAATCGATACACCCAAATTACCGCGCAATCTACCCAAGACGCTCACCGAGCAAGATGTCGAACAACTGCTCAACGCGCCGGACATTCAAACGCCATTGGGCTTGCGTGATCGCACCATGTTCGAAGTGTTGTACGCCACGGGCTTGCGCGTGTCCGAGCTGGTGACCTTGCGCGTCACGCAGGTGAGCATGGACATGGGCGTGGTGCGCGTGATGGGCAAGGGCAGCAAGGAACGCCTTGTGCCGTTGGGTGAAGAAGCGTTGGACTGGCTGCGCCGCTATCAGGCCGATGGTCGTGGCGTGTTGTTGGGCGCACAAATTTGTGACGCGCTGTTTGTCACCGCACGTGGCGAAGGCATGACGCGGCAGATGTTCTGGTATCTCATCAAAAAGCACGCGCAGCGCGGCGCAATCACTAAACCGATGTCGCCGCACACCTTACGTCATGCCTTCGCCACCCACCTGCTGAACCACGGTGCGGACTTGCGCGTTGTGCAAATGTTATTGGGTCATGCGGATATTTCCACCACGCAGATTTATACGCATGTGGCGCGGGAGCGGTTGAAGAAGCTGCATCAACAGCATCATCCGAGAGGGTGATCATTTTAAGATGCTTAAATTCACATTAGATACAAATTGCGTTATCGACTTGGAGGAAGATCGTGCCTATGCTCAAGATATACGCAGGCTTGTGAGGGCTAATGAGCAGGGACTTATTAGCCTCGCAATACCGGCCATCGTCGCATCAGAAAACCAGAAAAATGGTAAGTTGTTGGAAAATTTTAAGCAGTTTCAAGATCGTCTTGCATTATTGGGATTATCAAGCGTTGAAATACTGCGCCCAATTCTTTATTTTGATATGGCTTATTGGGATTGGTGTTTATGGGCTGGTGATGAAATGATTGGCCTAGAAAAAAGCATCCATCAGGTGATTTTTCCTGAACGAGAATTTTTGTATAAAGATTATTGTGTTGCCAATGGAATTGCCAGCTCAATTCCATTGGATACCAAATGGCGGAATGCAAAGTGTGATGTGTTGATGCTTTGGAGTCATATTTGGCATCAGCGAGATGTTTTTGTATCAAGGGATGACAAAGCATATCACTCCAATACTAAGAAGTCGGCTTTGGTTGCGTTAGGAGCTGGGCGAATTGAGTATCCGAGTACGGCAATTGCGCTAGTGCCGACTTCAAGCTGAAAAATACCTCGCCTGCTCGGCTAATTGAGGGGTTCCAAAGGGCGGGTAAGCTAGGTATTTACGCTCAGGGCGGACAGCCTACCTCACTTGCCCCCTTTCAATACTAATTCCCACCATCTTGCAGTTGCGTATCGCTTGCAGTTTGGCGACGCTGACTTTGACCCACGTTGCGTTGAAGTCCTTGAGGATGATTTGTGCAATGTGTTCCGCCAGCGTCTCCATCAAGGAGAAATGTCCCTCGCTCAGCACGGTCTGGAGGTGTTGCGCGACATCGGCGTAATCCAGCGCATCGTTGATGTCGTCGCTGGTACAAGCGCGGTTGTTGGGCAGCGCGATGTCGAGGTCGATCTGCAAAGTCTGCGGCACGCGCTTTTCCCGTTCGTAGATGCCGATTAAGGTGGTGACCTTGAGTTCGCGTAGAAAGATGATGTCCATAATTGTCAGGTTGGTTGTGAGTGCGCGAATAGCCAGTTTGTCGTTCCCGCGAAAGCGGGAACCCAGTTAATTAAATGGCTGGATTCCCG
>JABFRF010000152.1 GCA_013141315.1 Gallionella sp.
GTGTGCATGCTGGCATGGCACAACATCTGGATGTCATCGCATGGCAAAGCAATGGCAGCCAATGCCAAATCCGTCGGAAAAAATATTAAAGACGGTGTGAGCGAATGCTCCGTGTTACTCATCATCGTTGGGCTGGCGGTGTTACGCGAAGGCTCGGAAACCGTGCTATTTCTTTACGGCATCGCTGCCTCGAACACCGACGGGCAATCCTCCATGTTGCTCGGCGGCGCAGTGGGAATGCTCGCGGGCATCGCGCTGGGATACATTGTTTATGCGGGTTTGGCGCGCGTACCAATGCGCTGGTTCTTTACAGCAACAGGCATCTTGGTGCTGCTGCTCGCCGCAGGCATGGCATCGCAAGCCGCGCATTTTTTGATTCAAGCCGACCTATTGCCTAGCCTGGCATCCCCTCTGTGGGATACCTCAGCAACCTTGCCAGAAACGTCACCACTGGGAGTCTTGTTGAGTAGTTTGGTTGGTTATGACTCACGCCCGGCAGGCATGCAAATCGTTTTTTACCTTACCGCACTCGTCGTAATCTACGCGGGTATGAAATGGGCTGCACGCCCTCAATTAGGAGCAATGAGCAAATGAAAAAGGCATCTCTATTAGCAATAGCACTGAGTGGTATTTTGTCCAACCAAGTTTTCGCTGGCCCGGCTGACTATATCTACCTACCCATGGTTGAGTCGGGTGAACGTGAACTTGATATTAAATTTGGTCAGGCTGAACCGCTTGCAGATAATCGCGCGCAAGTTACCAGTGTGGGATATGGGTATAGCGCACGTGAAAATTGGTTCACTGAAATCTATCTAAAAGATGAACGTAGTGGCACGGATAGGGTAACGTTAGCTGAATGGGAAAACAAATTTCAACTCACTGAAACCGGGCAATATCCCATTGATTTTGGCATCGTCACCGAGCTGGAAATCCCCGTCAGCGGAACAGCCCCCAAGGAAATCAAAGTGGGCGGGCTATTTCAAACTGAATTTGGCAAACTTCAGCTAAACGGCAACGTCCTATTTGAGCGCGCCTTCGGTCAGCCCGATGAAAGTGGTGCGCCGTTCAGCACCAACCTAGACTACCAATGGCAAGCCAAATATCGCTGGCAACCCGAGTTGGAATTTGGCGTACAAGGCTTTTCCGGCATGGGCAAATGGAACGACTGGAGTCAGCAAAGCACGCAAGCCAATAGCATCGGCCCTGCTGTGTTCGGCAAAATCAAACTGGAAAATCGCCGCGCCATTAAATACAACGCCGCGTGGTTAAAAGGTAGCAATACCAACTCGCCGAATCACACCTTCAGAACACAAATTGAGTATGAGTTTTTTTAGGAGAGGCTCTAAAAACTTCAGCCTGCACAAGGCGCACTCGGAGTTTTAAGGCATTTACTTCCAATTGAGATTTAGTTTGCGATGAGAAGTCACACAGTCTCGCAAATATAAATTGATAAGGCTTTGGTACGGAACACCAACATCCTCAGATATTGCCTTGAAGTAGGTGATCGATTCTTCGTCGAGCCGAATGGTAATTTGCTTCTTAAGTTGTGCCGCGTAGGGGTTCTTCCTCGCAGCAGAAAAGTCATATTCTTTACGCATGTGACACCTCTCTATAGGTAAGATTTAGATTCTTTGCCAATCGCCTTGCGTGCGGAGATGATGCGAACAATATTACCTTCGCTGCGATAGCAATGACAAACGAGCAGTAATCGAAGCGTGCTGCTCACCCCAAGTAGAACAAAGCGGTCTTCAGCTTCGGAATGATCTGGATCGTCAATCAGCTTGGCACGTTCATCGGCAAAGACAGATCGAGCCTCCTCAAAACTTACGCCGTGCTTCTTAAAATTTGCGGAAGCCTTTCGGGCATCCCACTCAAAGCGAAGTGTGTTCATGTGTGCAGTATAACTACACTGTAGTGAAAAACAAAGTCGCAGTCACACCTTCAGAACACAAATTGTGTATGAGTTTTTTTAGAATCCCCGCTAGGGTCACGCTGTCGTGCGGCTAGACAAACGGAAAGCCATGCTGTACATTAACCCGTACATATTTGAAGGAGCTTAACCATGGATGCAATGACCTACACCACCGTTCGCGCAAACCTCGCCAGTACCATGGATCGAGTGTGCAACGACCATGAAGCCTTGATTATCACCCGCAACAGCAATCAGGCTGTGGTGATGCTCTCGCTAGAAGACTACAAGGCACTTGAAGAAACTGCCTACCTGTTGCGCACACCCGCCAACGCCAAGCGCATTCTCTCGGCAGTCACACAACTCAATGCGGGTAAGGGTGTAGAGCGGAAGCTGACCAAGTGAAACTGTTTTTTGCCGACGAGGCATGGCAGGATTTTCTGCATTGGCAAAAGCAAGACAAGTGCATGGTCGAACGAATCAACAAGCTGATACAAGAAACCCAGCGCGAGCCTTACGCGGGTATCGGCAAACCCGAAGCACTCAAACACGCACTATCGGGCTACTGGTCACGCCGACTCACCGACGAACATCGCATGGTGTACCGCATCGAAGGTAATGCGCTACTGATTGCTCAATTGCGCTTTCATTATTGAGATGCAGCAACCGCTCTTGCTAAGAAGCACTCTTCTTAGAGCGCGCGCCGCTTGAGGTTAGCGGTAAAGATTGAGTATCAACATAAGCATCAAGCAGCCGACGAATCATGCGCTGGTACTGGGTGTGATGCTTCGTGGCTTCGGACTTAAAAAATTCGAGGCTTTTTTTGCTCAAAGCCAGCGTGACTTTCACACCCTCCTCACGAAAAGCTAATTCGCTTGGAGAGGGAAGAAAGTCGGCAGCTACCTTAGTTCTCCCGAGTGGCTCATCTGTGTATTTGATTTTAGTTGCAGCCACACCAACACCAGCTTTCTCTGAAATTCCGCTACGCTGCGTTTTCGCGCTCATATATTGCCTTTCCTTTGCGCCAATAACCTGCGCCGATGATTCGAATAACCGAGGCGCGATAAGTAAATCGCACCGTAAGTACACCGCCATCAACCTCGCCGAAACAGTAGAACCGCTCTTCGGTTTGACTGTGAGTGATGTCATTGGCAATCACACGCTGTGGGTCTGCAAAGGCATATTAGGCGTGGGTAAACGAAACGCCGTGCTTCTGCCGGTTTTCAGCATCCTTGTCAGAATCCCAATCAAAGCGAGTGTTTGCCATAGGCGAAGATTAGCACTCAGCAATATAAAAAGCCATACGAAAGCATGGCTGTCACTTCTTTTCCACCAAGGAATTCAATTGCGTAGAAGCAGGGTAAATCGAGCCTGACCCTCATGGCACTCGGTTAAGGATTTTACTTCATTAAAACAGTTGGGCTGAACACTGCTGATGGTAAGCTTTTGTTGCGACACGAAAGCCACTCAACTCAGGAGGACAGCCCAGATG
>JABFRF010000083.1 GCA_013141315.1 Gallionella sp.
GCTCTTTTCTGGCGAAGTTCTGCTAGAATCCTATACCAAAATTTTTATTGATACTATTCAGGAGAGTAACCATGTCCCGTAAACACCCCGTGATTGCCATTACTGGCTCGTCTGGTGCTGGCACGACCACCGCTAAGCGCGCGTTTGAAAACATTTTTCGCCGTGAAAAAATTCACGCTGCGGTGATCGAAGGCGACAGCCTACACAGTTTGGATCGTATGGCATTTCGCGCTGCCGCAGCAGATGCGGCCAAAGCGGGCAACAATACTTTCAGTCATTTTGGTCCAGAAGCGAACCACTTTGACAAAATCGAAGGTATGTTCAAACAGTATGGCGAAACAGGTATGTGCCAACGTCGTTACTATGTGCATAGCGAGTCAGAGGCTGTAGAACATAATAAGCATTTTGGACTGACAAATCTTACTCCGGGTGTATTCACACCTTGGGAAGACATTGAAAAAGATTCTGATTTGCTTTTCTACGAAGGTTTACATGGCTTGGCGAAAAATGACCAACACGATGCGGCAAAATATGTGGATTTGGGTATAGGCGTAGTGCCGGTCGTGAACTTGGAGTGGATACAAAAAATTCACCGCGACAAAGCCGAGCGTGGTTATTCAGCCGAAGCGACGGTCGATACCATCATGCGTCGTATGCCGGATTACATTAAATACATCACGCCACAATTCTCACGCACACACATCAACTTTCAGCGCGTAGCGACAGTTGATACTTCCAATCCATTCATCGCCCGCGATATTCCTACGCCAGATGAAAGTTTCGTGGTGTGTCGTTTCCGTGATCCTAAAGGCTTCGATTTTCCATACATGCTCAGTATGATTCCTAATTCGTTCATGTCTCGCGCTAACACCATGGTTGTGCCCGGCGGCAAAATGAGCCACACAATGGAAATCATCCTTGCACCAATCATGCATGACATGATTGAGAACAAGAAGAAGTAAAAGATAGCGCATTAACATAGCGGGGAATCAGGCTTAGCTTGATTCCCCGTTTCATTTGGAAACAAGATGAATCTTCTGCAAGGCCTCAATGCTCCGCAACTTCAAGCTGTCACGCTACCTCACCAGTCCGCACTGATTCTCGCTGGCGCGGGCAGTGGCAAGACGCGCGTGTTGACCACACGCATCGCTTACTTGGTCAGCACGGGTGCGGTCAGTCCGCATGGTTTGTTGGCGGTGACATTTACCAATAAAGCCTCCAAAGAAATGCTCACACGCTTGTCGGCGATGCTGCCGATTAACACGCGGGGAATGTGGGCAGGGACGTTTCATGGATTGTGCAACCGTATGTTGCGCGCGCATTTCCGTGAGGCAAATTTGCCGCAGACCTTTCAAATCCTGGATAGCGGCGATCAGCTTTCGGCCATCAAGCGTTTGATGAAAGCGATGAATGTGGATGATGAAAAATTTATTCCACGCGATGTGCAAAATTTTATCAGCGGCAGTAAAGAGCAAGGTTTACGTGCGCATGAAGTGGAGGCTTACGATCCTTATACGCGTAAAAAAGTGGAGATATTTGCCGAATACGATGCGCAATGTCAGCGTGAAGGCGTGGTGGATTTTTCCGAATTGCTGTTGCGCTGTTACGAATTATTGTCGCGTAATGCTTCGATACGCGAGCATTATCAGGAACGCTTCAAACACATTTTGGTGGACGAATTTCAGGACACTAACAAGCTGCAATACCAATGGTTGAAGCTGCTGGCGGGTAGCAACAACGCTTTATTCGCAGTAGGTGATGACGATCAATCCATCTATGCGTTTCGCGGTGCAAACGTCGGCAACATGCAGGAATTGACGCGGGACTTCCATGTTGAAGCAGTGATTAAGTTGGAGCAGAACTACCGCTCGCACGGCAACATTCTCGATGCCGCCAACGCGCTGATTAGTAACAACCGCAACCGTCTCGGTAAAAATCTGTGGACCTCCGAAAATGGTGGCGAGCCGCTGCGTATTTATGAGGCACCGACGGATGTTGAGGAAGCCAAATTCATCACTGAAGAAATTCAGCAACTCAAGCGTGAAGGCATCAACCTCAAAGAAATTGCGTTGCTATATCGCTCCAACGCGCAATCCCGCGTGCTGGAACACGCGTTGGTTTCAGCAGGCTTGTCGTATCGCGTGTATGGCGGATTGCGTTTTTTTGAACGTCAGGAAATCAAGCATGCGCTGGCATATTTACGTTTGATGGAGAACACCGATGACGATAATGCGTTGCTGCGTATCATCAATTTCCCAACACGCGGCATCGGTGCGCGCAGCATTGAACAGCTGCAAGAATCAGCAAAGATCAATAACACGACGTTGTTTGATGCCGCAGCACGGGCGGGCGGCAAAGTCTCAGCATTCGTGGCACTCATTGAAGCCTTACGTAGCGCGACACGTGAATTGCCGCTGCCCGAAATTATGGATCACGTGCTGGAACACAGCGGCTTGCTTGCGAACTACACCAGCGAATTAACCTCCCCTGCGAAGAAGCGAGAGGCAGAAGAACGCTTAGAGAATCTGAATGAGTTGGTCACTGCTGCAACCTTGTTCGTGCATGAAAATGAAGACGATAGCTTAACCTCATTTTTAACGCACGCTTCGCTCGAAGCAGGCGAACACCAGGCAGGCGATCAAGACGACGCATTGCATTTAATGACAGTGCATGCTGCCAAGGGGCTGGAGTTTCACACTGTGTTTATCACTGGCTTGGAAGAAGGATTGTTTCCGCATCAAAACAGCCAGCGTGAAGATGGCGGAATGGATGAAGAACGACGGCTGATGTATGTGGCAATTACCCGCGCGCGGCGCAGGCTGTACATGAGTTTCGCGCAAAGCCGTATGCTGCATGGTCAAGTGAGCTACGGCATGGCATCGAGTTTTCTGAATGAGTTGCCAGAAAATTTATTACATTGGTTGTCGCCGAAAATTGCCAAGCGAAATTCGTTTGCGTCGTTTGGCTATGCAGCCCCCAATCATGCTGCGCCATTCTCAGCGGGAGGTTCAGTGATAAGTAGCCTTGCCTCCGTGCCGCGTCCTGCTTCGAGTTCCAGCGGTTGGCGCAGCGGGCAGTCGGTTACGCACGCTAAATTTGGCGAAGGGGTGATTGTGAATCTTGAAGGCAACGGCGCAGATGCGCGCGTGCAAGTTAATTTTCGCAGGGCGGGTGTGAAGTGGTTGGCCTTGGAGTATGCCAAGCTAACGGCAATATAAAATAACCCGTTCGTGGTGAGCTTGTCGAACCATGATTGATTAAACCGATATTTTCCATTGGCACCAAATTTCTAATGGAAGCCATTAGAACATCTGATTGATTTTGTTTGAGTTTAGGTTATTTTTAGCTAGAATTTACGCATCGCGATTTAAGTGCAGAGGAAAT
>JABFRF010000062.1 GCA_013141315.1 Gallionella sp.
CGAACAATACGTTTGCACTTGCCTAGATAGGCTGGTTTAGCTCAATATACGCACCACGAATTTTTATAGACGGCGGCCAGTCCGCTGTTTTTATTTAAGGATGTTGTATGTCACATGTAATGAACACTTATGCCAGATTACCTGTCGCTTTTGTGCGCGGTGAAGGGGCTTGGCTTTGGGATACTGAAGGCAAGCGTTATTTGGACGGGTTGTCCGGCATTGCGGTGAATACCTTGGGTCATGCTCACCCGCGTTTGACAGCGGCGTTAAGCGAGCAAATCGGCAAGTTGATGCATTGCTCCAATGTATACCAAGTACCCGGTCAAGAGTTATTGGCTGACAAGCTATGCAGCTTGACCAACATGCAGGAAGTATTCTTCAGCAACTCTGGTTGCGAAGCAAACGAAGCGGCAATCAAGTTGGCGCGCTTTTATGGACACCAGCGCGAAATCGAAAACCCCGCCATCATCGTGATGGAAAAAGCCTTCCATGGGCGCACGCTGGCGACCCTTTCCGCCACCGGAAACCGCAAGGTTCAAGTCGGCTTTGAGCCATTGGTAACGGGTTTTGTGCGTGTGCCTTATAACGATTTAACTGCCGTGCGCCAAGTCGCGCAACACAATAGCAATGTGGTGGCGGTGTTGGTCGAGCCGATTCAAGGCGAGGGTGGCATCCGCACACTGGACATCGAATATCTGCAACAACTGCGCACCCTTTGCGACGAACAAAACTGGCTGTTGATGCTGGACGAAGTGCAATGCGGCATCGGTCGCACTGGCAAGTGGTTCGCCCATCAACATGCTGGCATCTTGCCCGATGTAATGACGTTGGCTAAGGGTTTGGGTTCAGGTATGCCGATTGGCGCGTGCCTCACGGCAGGTAAAGCAGTGAACGTTTTCGGCCCGGGAAATCATGGCTCGACTTTCGGCGGCAATCCACTGGCTTGTATGGCTGGCATCACCACTTTGAACGTAATTGAACAGGATAAATTATTAGCGCATGCAGATAGCCTAGGTCGCTTCATTCAGCAAGCTTTTGCCACGCAGCTTGAAGGTATTGCGGGCGTAGTTGAGATACGCGGACAAGGCTTGATGCTGGGCATCGAGCTAGCCAAACCCTGTGGCGACTTGGTAAAACTTGCGCTGAACAATGGCCTGTTGATTAACGTCACCGCTGACAATGTGATTCGCTTATTGCCACCACTCATCATGTCGCAAGCCGAAGCCCAGCTATTAGTGGACGGCTTGTGTCCGCTCATCAAAGATTTTTTGCAGTCCTAATTTGAAAGCGCATCATGGTAGTCAAACCCGTAAAGCATTTTCTACAATTCAAAGATTTAACCCGTGACGAATTAGAATATCTGTTCGAACGCACCCGCATCATCAAACAAAAATTCAAGGCCTATCAGCAATATTGGCCGCTTTCAGATCGTACGCTGGTGATGATTTTTGAAAAGGCCAGCACGCGCACGCGGCTGTCGTTCGAAGCGGGTATGCAACAACTGGGCGGCTCGGCGATCTATCTCAACACGCGCGACTCACAACTGGGTCGTGGTGAGCCGGTAGAAGATGCGGGTCAAGTCATTTCGCGCATGAGCGACATCGTGATGATCCGCACTTTTGAGCAAAGCATCATCGAACGTTTTGCCGCGCATTCACGCGTTCCGGTAATCAACGGGCTGACCAACGAGTATCACCCCTGCCAAATTCTGGCCGACATTTACACCTATATCGAGCAACGCGGCTCGATTAAAGGCAAAACCGTGGCGTGGATTGGCGACTCCAATAATATGTGCAACACTTGGCTGCAAGCGGCGGAAATACTAGACTTCAACGTACATGTCTCGACCCCGCCCGAATATGAAGTCGAGCCTGAGCGCGCCGGCTTGTATGGTCATGAACACTACGAAGAGTTTACCGATCCGATGGAAGCCGCGCGTGGCGCGGACTTGGTGACCACCGACGTGTGGACATCAATGGGATTTGAAGCGGAAAACGAAGAACGCATGAAAGACTTTGCCGACTGGCAAGTGGATGAAGACATGATGCGCGTCGCTGCAAAAGATGCCCTGTTCATGCACTGCCTACCGGCGCATCGCGGCGAGGAAGTTTCTGCCGGCGTGATGGATGGTCCACAATCTGTAGTGTGGGACGAAGCAGAGAATCGTTTACATGTGCAGAAGGCACTGATGGAATACTTGCTGATAGGCAAGGTGGCTTAATGCGCATCGCCCCTCGTTACGCGCCGCAACTGTTTGCGCTACTCATGTCGCTTGTCATGGCTTTCATTATGACCGCCTTCGTGACGTGGGTGAATACGGGTCTCACAGATGGGTATCTTCCTCGCTGGGGACATGCCTTCATCACCGCTTGGCCTGTCGCGTTAATTTGTGTACTTCTATTTGCAGGACGCATCCGCGCGCTGGTTGGCAAACTTACTTCTGAATAAAATTTAGTAACTAGGAAATCATAAATGAGTGAAATCAAAAAAGTAGTTCTCGCTTACTCCGGCGGCCTCGACACCTCGGTCATTTTGAAGTGGCTGCAAGATACTTATCAATGCGAAGTGGTGACTTTCACTGCGGATGTGGGGCAAGGTGAGGAGCTAGAACCCGCACGCGCCAAGGCATTAAAAATGGGCATCGCGCCTGCTAACATTTACATCGACGATCTACGCGAAGAATTTGTGCGCGATTTCGTGTTCCCGATGTTCCGCGCCAACACCGTTTATGAAGGCGAATATTTGCTTGGCACTTCCATCGCGCGTCCGCTGATCGCCAAGCGTTTGATTGAGATTGCCACCATGACTAACTCGCAAGCGATCTCGCATGGTGCGACTGGCAAAGGTAACGATCAAGTGCGTTTTGAGTTGGGTGCTTACGCACTCAATCCAAACATCAAGGTCATCGCGCCGTGGCGCGAATGGGATTTGCTGTCACGCGAAAAGCTCATGGCCTATGCCGAGCAACATGGCATTCCAGTTGAAATGAAACACAAGCAAGGTGGCTCGCCCTACTCGATGGATGCGAATTTGCTGCACATTTCTTACGAAGGCCGCCATCTGGAAGACCCTGCTGCCGAGGCTGAAGATTCCATGTGGCGTTGGACAGTGTCGCCTGAAGCGGCACCAGATGAAGCCGAATATCTTGATCTGGAATTTATTAATGGCGACATCGTCTCTCTTAATGGGACGAAATTAAGCCCTGCGCAAGTGCTAGCGAAACTAAACAAACTTGGTGGAAAGCATGGCATCGGGCGCTTGGATCTGGTGGAGAACCGCTACGTCGGGATGAAGTCACGCGGTTGTTACGAAACTCCTGGCGGCACGATTATGCTTAAAGCGCATCGTGCCATTGAGTCCATCACCTTGGACCGTGAGGTCGCCCACCTGAAGGACGACCTGATGCCGCGTTACGCAAGCATGATCTACAACGGTTACTGGTGGAGTCCTGAGCGCCTAGCACTGCAAACGCTGATCGACCACACGCAACACACCGTCAACGGTTGGGTACGCGTCAAACTCTACAAGGGAAATGTGATCGTAGTGGGTCGCGATTCAAAAACGGATTCGCTGTTTGATTCGTCTATCGCCACATTTGAAGATGACAAGGGTGCGTATGACCAGAAAGATGCAGCAGGCTTTATTAAACTGAACGCATTGCGTCTGCGCATTGCGGCCAAGTTGAGAAATAAAAAGTAAAATCCTTCGCCCCCTCTCCCGCTTGCGGGGGAGGGTTGGGGAGGGGGTAAAAACCATACGGAGATTTAACATGTCAGACAAATTTGAAAATGTCAGCGTCGGCAAAATTGCCAACGTATTTTTTGGGGGAAAATGCGTATCTCACTCGGTGTATTTCTCCGATGGCACACGTAAAACCTGCGGCGTGATCATGCCCAATAGCCAACTCAACTTTGAAGTGGGCGTGCCTGAATTGATGGAAATCACGGGCGGCACTTGCCAAGTGAAAATCAAAGGCGAGTCTACTTTCAAAACGTATGCGGCGGGCACGAGCTTCAAAGTTGCGGAGAATAGTAGCTTTGACATTCACGCGGGTGCTGAGGCGGTGAATTACGTTTGTAGTTTTGGTTGATACAAAACCTTAGTCCACGAAAAACACGAAAACCTCGAACAAAACCAAATAATAAAAACCCCAGTGCCTAATCATATTGAGCAATGAGTTATATTCATTTTAGGTTGTCGAATTTTTCGTGACTTTCGCGTTTTTCGTGGACAAGTTTTTTAATTTGATTAGCAGGAGAACACCATGCCAACCTTCGACATCGTTTCAGAAGTAGAAAAAACCGAAGTTAAGAATGCCATCGAGCAGACCAACAAAGAAGTCTCTACACGATTTGACTTCAAAGGTTCGGATGCGCGAGTAGAGCAGGCCGAACTCAAACTCACCGTTTGGGCTGACAACGAATTCCAACTCGACCAAGTGCAAGATATCCTCAACGGCAAGCTTACCAAGCGTGGCGTGGATATTAAGTGCTTGGAGATAAGCGAGAAGATCGAAAAAGTCAGCGGCAACAAAATCAAGCGCGGCTGCGAAGTGAAAACTGGTGTGGAAATCGAGCTGGCAAAAAAGATCGTCAAACACATCAAAGACAGCAAACTGAAAGTGCAGGCCAGCATTCAGGGCGACACCGTGCGTGTCACCGGCAAGAATCGCGATGATCTGCAAGATGCCATCGCCTTCGTGAAAAAGACCATTACTGATTTTCCGTTGCAGTACCAAAATTTCCGCGATTGAATCATCGGCTATCATTAATTGGCATCGCGCTGTGCACGCTGTGTTCAGCGCACCCGGTCTCTGCAACGGAACCCGCTTATCCCGATATCGTCATCGACGATGTCAAGCATGTCATCACTGCTCCATCACATTGGGATAAAGCCGAATGGCAACAAGCGGGCTGGGTGACACTGGGCATCATCGGCACAGCGGTCATCTTGGATCGTCCGCTGCAAGACGAGATGCGCCGTTATGCGCCCAACAACAATCACTTCGTTTCACAAGTCGAACGTCTGGGCGCGCAGTATTCCATAGCTGTATTGGGCGGATTTTATTTGGCGGGTGCAACAGGTAACCAAACTGCCAAACACGTTGCACAAGACGGGTTCGCTGCCAGCCTGATCGCCAGCGGGCTGATCACCCCATCAATCAAGCTGGTGTTTGGGCGCAGCCGCCCGCGCGCCAATTTAGGCAGCACTCATTTCAAACCCTTCACCGACTCCAATACCTCATTTCCTTCCGGTCACACCACCGAAGCTTTTGCCTTGGCTTCGGTGATTGCCAACCACTACGATGAACGCTGGGTACAATACAGTGCTTATTCGCTGGCGGGTTTGGTGGGGTTGGCGCGCAGCTATCACGATGCACATTTCGCTTCGGATATTTTAACGGGTGCAATCATCGGCACCCTGGTGGGTCAAAGTGTCGTCGAGCATAATCGTGCAATGCGCAACAACTCAATCGCTTGGCTACCGGAATTTATTCCCGGTAAAATCGGTGTGCGTATTGTGAAGAGCTTCTAGCTCTTATAACAAGCAATCAAACTCAACAAGGAGCGCGTGATCAAAACCGCATTGGTATTATTTGCCGAAGGTAGTGAGGAGCTGGAAGCCGTGACCATCGTCAACATCCTGCGCCGGGGCGGTGTATCAGTCAGCTTGGCGGGGTTGACCAGCGGCGCATTGCGCGGCAGTCGCGGCATCACTTTACAACCCGACACCACGCTGGAAGCCGCTCTGAATCAGGAATTTGACATGATCGTATTGCCCGGCGGACAGCCCGGAACGAACAACCTCAAAGCCGATGCGCGAGTCTTGCAACTCGTCAAAAAAATGTATACGCAGGAAAAATACGTTGCCGCAATTTGCGCCGCGCCTTCCGTCCTCGCCACAGCGGGTTTGTTGGACGGCAAACGCGCCACCAGCTTCCCCACTGCGTTGAACAATTTCTCTAACGTCAATTTACAAGCCGCCGCCGTGGTCGAAGACGGCAAGCTAATCACCTCACGCGGCCCTGGCACGGCTATGGATTTCGCGTTGACCTTGTTAGAGCGATTGGTGGGCGCAGCAAAGCGGGTGGAAGTTGAAGCGGGGTTGGTTCGATGAATCAGCTATGCAGACAAACAACAATTAGGTGATTGCTGACTTTTACCAATCTAGTGGAATGGCTAGTAGGTTCATCAGAAGAAGCGTAAGAAGCAACAAGGCAAGATGTGGCGGTGCGGCACAATTCCAATCACCTCCCTATTGAAGATCGTCCCGCCATCATCGAGACCCGCAGTCGGGTCGGTGATCGGGAGGCGGATGCCTCGATTGGCAAGCGCCATCGACAAGCCATCGTGAGCATCATTGAGTGGAAGTCCGGCTTCACGCTATTTTTATTTGTTGGTTTATTGAAGTCAGCGACGGGTGTGGGGTCAAAGCTGGTAGATTGCCGCTTCCGAGAAGAGTGATTGCAAATAATAAAATGTGAAATGAGTAAAATTTGGTCAGATTTTTAGCGCAAATTGAACACTGGGCCGACCGTTTATTTTTTCAAACCAGATAGCCAAATTGGGATGTTTTTTACGCCAATTGCGATCTAATTGACGCAGATCCAAATAAATCAATGCGCTTGCCAATGCCAGATCACCTAGGGTGATGAATGATCCTTCGCACCACTGCGCTTGCCCCAGTTGGTCAGCAATAAATTCCAATGCATGCGTGATGGCATTATTGTGGCGGATGATGATATCGGCATCCTGTTTTTCTGCGGGTCGCAGACATTCAGTGCGTACCACCACAGCTGAATCCATAATGCCATCTGCCAATGCTTCCCAGCGTTTAACGCGCATCCTCGCCAAAGCATCATTGCGCGGAATGAGTATCGGTGTGTCATTCAGTGTGTCGAGATATTCGGCGATGACGGGCGAGTCGAATACGCAGGTTTCGTCATCCAATATCAGCGCCGGTATGCGTGCCAGCGGGTTGGCACGCGCAACCCGACTGCCGGGTTCACGAGGTGCATCAATCAGGTAAGTGTGTGGGATGCTTTTTTCCAGCAGGACCAAGCGTACTTTGCGTACATAGGGGCTGGTGTTGGTTCCTAATAATTTCATTCTTTACTCCTGAGGATGCTTGAAATAATAAAGCCCGGCAACAGTGGTACTATTGCCGGGCTTGTAATGAGATAGAACTAGGCTACGAGCAGGCGTTTTACTTTGGCGAATGAAAGCAGTCCGCGCAGACGTTGTTCATTGTTGGCATTCTTTTCCATTACAGGTATATGGGTCACATCAGAATCGGTAAATACTTTTAATACCTCCGCAACGGTCGCCGATTCGATGTCTTTAAGGTTCGCCACGTGCCAGTCGGCCATTTTCTGCATGATATCTTTTACTAATATTTCGTTACGCGGGGTGCTGGTCAGGCGCATGTGCTGGACAGGTTTTTCTCCGGAAATGTCATAGGCGGTGATCATGCCAACCACTGCGCTCATTTTTCCGTCAATGACAAAGGCGCAACGTACACCGGTGTGTTTCATGTGATCGAGCGCTGCATCGATCGTCGAGTTCTCAGAAACAGTCACAGACGAATGCCAGTGAAAATCTGTCATCACTAACATGGCAGGGTCTTTTGCCGTGACATGCCATGATTCGACACCGGGAATAGGCAGGCTGTTACCTTGAACGGTTGTTAATTTTAGAGCTGTTGGCATGGTTGTTTCCCTTATTGAATTGACGTGGCCGATGATTGCGAGTACGAATGTTTTTGGTGTTATTTTCAGGTGACATTCTGCCACCTTTTGTTGGTCAGTCCAAGTGCCTGCTCTTGTTTGTCCTTGTCGTGTTATAGCTTATTTTCCAAGCGTTCCTTGCTGTGATATTAACCCAAGCCCTGTCTTGGGATACTCGGTATAGCGTTCAAGCCAGCGGATTATGTACCGAAATTGTAGTTAGCTGAAAAATTTGGAGCGAATGGAATTTTTACGATGCCCTGCTACGGTATTATTGCAACTTCAGAATTTTAGCAAAGTCTTTAACCTGGACTCACATTTTCGAATGACTTCCTTAAATTATATTGATATTCCTCCTCTGCTCAGTGCGGGCGGCACGATCATCTTGCCCGGCTCGAAAAGTATTTCCAATCGCATTTTGTTGCTGTCTGCGTTGGCGCAAGGCACGACTGAGATACGTGATGTATTGTTGTCTGATGATACCGAGCGCATGTTGGATGGCTTGCGCGCTTTGGGTGTGGTGGTTGAGCAATTGGATACTCATGTATTTCGCGTGCAGGGCTGTGGCGGAAACTTTCAAGTCAAACAAGCGAAGTTTTTTTTGGGAAATGCCGGCACGGCATTTCGTCCGCTGACGGCGGCACTGGCGTTGTCCGGTGGCGAATATCAGTTATCCGGTGTGGCGCGTATGCACGAACGACCCATTGGCGATTTGGTGGATGCATTGCGCGAACTCGGCGCAGATATTGATTATCAAGCCAATGATGGCTTTCCTCCTTTGGAAATTCATCCAGCGACATTAAGCGGGGTGAGTCGCGTGAGTGTGCGCGGTGATGTGTCGAGCCAATTTCTCACCGCATTGTTGATGGCTTTGCCGCTACTGGATCGTGAGGTGACGGTAGAGGTGGTGGGTGAGTTGATTTCCAAGCCTTATATTGAAATCACCTTGGCGATGATGGCGCGCTTTGGGGTTGTCGTGCAACGGAATGGATGGCTCAGTTTTACCGTGGCGGCAGGCAGTCGTTACGTGTCACCCGGTGTGATCTATGTGGAAGGTGATGCGTCATCTGCCTCATATTTTTTGGCAGCGGGTGCGATTGGCTGTGGACCGGTGCGCATCGAAGGCGTGGGCAGTGACAGTATTCAGGGCGATGTGCGTTTTGCCGAGGCGTTGGCGTTGATGGGTGCGCAGATTGAGCAGGGTGCGAATTGGATGGAAGCGCGTGCGCCACTAGACGGCAAGTTGAAAGCGATTGATTTGGACTGCAATCATATTCCCGATGCGGCGATGACGCTGGCTTTGGTGGCGTTGTTTGCTGAGGGCACGACTACGCTGCGCAATATCGCCAGTTGGAGAGTCAAAGAAACAGATCGCATCGCGGCAATGGCAATTGAGTTGCGCAAGGTGGGTGCGACGGTGGAAGAGGGTGCTGATTGCATTCGCATCACGCCGCCTGACCCTTCGGCAGGCTCAGGGCGAACGGAGTTGAAGCACGCGGCAATCGATACCTATGACGATCACCGCATGGCGATGTGTTTTTCACTCGCGGCATTTGGTGTGCAAGGCATACGCATCAACGATCCTAGCTGCGTCGCTAAAACGTTCCCTGATTATTTCGCTGCCTTTGCCAGTGTGACACAAGCTGTGCCAGTGATTGCGATTGACGGCCCCTCTGCTTCTGGCAAAGGCACGGTGGCGCAACGGGTTGCGGCAAAGCTTGGTTATCACTATCTCGATAGTGGTGCGCTCTATCGTTTGCTGGCAGTGGCAGCACAGCGCGATGGCATTGCAATTTCTGATGAGGAAAAATTATCAGAGTTGGCCGCAAGTATGGATGTTCGGTTTGAAGGCGAGCAGATTTGGTTGGACGGCGTATTGCTGGGCGAAGAGTTACGTACTGAGGAATGTGCATCCAATGCGTCCAAGGTGGCCGCCTTGCCCAAGGTGCGTACCGCTTTATTGAATAAGCAACATGCATTTCGCTGTGCGCCCGGTTTGGTGGCAGATGGGCGGGATATGGCATCCGTGGTATTCCCCGATGCGGCATTGAAAATATTTTTGACCGCCAGCGCTGAGGCGCGTGCCGAACGACGTTATAAGCAGTTGAAGGAAAAAGGAATGAGTGGTAATATCGCTGCCCTTTTGTTGGACATACAAGCGCGTGACGAGCGAGATTCGCAACGCAGTGTAGCGCCCTTGCAACAGGCGACCGATGCAATTTTGTTGGACACCACGGCTCTGAACATCGAGCAAGCGGTGCAGCAAGTGTTAATTGCCTATCAGTCGAAACGTAAGCCCTGATTGACTCTCCGTTAATCAGGAATTTTAACTAACCCGCTGAGCCAAATATTTTTTGGACAGTTTTTATCTTAGGTGTATCCGATGAACGCAACCGCAGCTGCAGTATTAAATCCCGATAGTTTTGCCGCAATGTTTGAAGAAAGTCTGACGCGTAAAGAAATGCGCGCAGGCGAATTGATTACCGCTCAAGTTGTGCGTGTTGACCACAACGTAGTGGTCGTCAATGCTGGACTGAAGTCCGAAAGTTTAATTGCGATCGAGGAATTCCTCGACGCAAAAGGTGAGATCGAAGTTAAGGCTGGCGATTTCGTCACCGTGGCAATTGAATCACTGGAGAACGGCTATGGTGAAACCAAGCTGTCTCGTGAAAAAGCTAAACGTTTGGCAGCATGGCACGAACTTGAAATCGCCATGGAAGAAGGCAAAATCGTTGAGGGTTATGTCAGTGGCAAGGTTAAAGGCGGTCTTACCGCGATGGTTAATGGTATTCGCGCATTCTTGCCGGGTTCATTGGTCGATGTGCGTCCAGTTAAGGACACTACACCTTACGAAAACAAGACCATGGAATTGAAGGTTATCAAGTTGGATCGCAAGCGCAACAACGTGGTGGTTTCACGTCGCGCTGTGCTGGAATCTTCTATGGTGGGTGATCGTGAAGCAATCATGGAAAACCTCAAAGAGGGTTCTATCGTTAAGGGCGTGGTTAAAAACATCACGGACTACGGCGCGTTTGTTGATTTGGGCGGAATCGATGGCTTGTTGCATATCACTGACTTGGCATGGCGACGTGTGAAACATCCGTCAGAAGTGTTGACAGTTGGCGATGAAATTGAAGCGAAGATTTTGAAATTCGATCAAGAGAAGAATCGCGTTTCATTGGGCATTAAGCAAATGGGCGATGATCCTTGGAATGGCTTGGCACGTCGCTACCCACAAGGTACACGCTTGTTCGGCAAGGTGACTAACTTGACTGACTATGGTTCATTCGTTGAAATCGAACAAGGTATCGAAGGTCTGGTGCACGTTTCTGAAATGGATTGGACCAACAAGAACGTTCATCCTTCTAAAGTGGTTGCCTTGGGCGACGAAGTTGAAGTGATGATTTTGGAAATCGACGAAGCACGTCGCCGCATTTCATTGGGTATGAAGCAATGCCAATCTAACCCTTGGGATGATTTTGAAATCAACCACAAGAAGGGCGATAAAGTTAAGGGCCAAATCAAATCTATCACCGACTTTGGTGTGTTTATTGGCTTGGATGGCGGTATCGACGGCTTGGTGCATTTGTCAGATCTTTCCTGGAGTCAGCCTGGCGAAGAAGTGGTTCGCAACTTCAAAAAAGGTGACGAAGTTGAGGCCGTGGTATTGGCGATTGATGTTGAGCGTGAGCGCATTTCTCTGGGTATCAAGCAGATGGAAGGTGATCCATTCGGCGGCTTCGCTACCAGCAACGAAAAAGGCGCAGTGGTTACAGGCACCGTTAAATCTCTTGACGCTAAAGGCGCAGTGATTGCGCTTGAAGGCGATGTCGAGGCGTATCTGAAGGCTTCTGAAGTATCTGCGGACCGTGTTGAAGACATCCGTATGCACCTCAAAGAAGGTGACAGTGTGACTGCCGTTATCATCAACGTGGATCGCAAAAATCGCGGTATCAATCTTTCAATTAAAGCATTGAACAAAACTGAAGAAACTGCGGCGATGCAAAAGCTCACTTCTGAAAGCAGTTCAAATTCAGGCACGACCAATTTGGGCGCGCTGTTGAAAGCGAAGATGACTAGCAGTAAGACTGAAGCTTAAACTGGGGATTACAGATGACGCGTTCTGATTTGATAGAAAAGTTGGCGGAGATGCATCCGCAGTTGCTTGCTAAGGATGCAGACTTTGCTGTTAAAGTAATTTTGGATGCGTTGACGGGATCATTAGCTAAAGGTGGACGTGTCGAGATTCGCGGCTTCGGCAGTTTTGGCCTGAATTATCGTCCGCCACGTTTAGGACGTAATCCTAAAACGGGCGACAAAGTCAAAGTGCCCGCTAAATACGTGCCGCATTTTAAGGCAGGCAAAGAACTTAGAGATCGGGTCAGCGAAAGCATCGCTTAGTGCTTTGAAGTAGTTGTGATGGCGGCATATCGTAAGGTATTGCCGCCATTTTTTTTAGTTTTTTATGTTATCGTTACACAGATTTTTTAGGTGCAAGTAAATGCGTTATCTAAATTGGTTGCTGCGCGCAGTGCTATTTTTGGCCTTGCTTGGACTAGCATTGAAAAATGATCAACCGGTGACGCTGCGTTATTTTTTAAGCTTTGAATGGCATACCTCACTGGCAATTGTATTGCTGATATTTTTTGCGGCGGGGGTGGTCATTGGTATTGTCGCGATGTTCGCTAATGTGTTGCAACAACGCCGTGAGATTGCGAGGTTGCAATGCAATGATAGAACGAAAAATAAGCTAGATGAATTGAGCGAAAAATCTTCATCGATTCAAACTTCCTGACAACTATATTCAATTATGGAATTTCAATTTTGGATGCTCATCATTTTCCCCGTGTTTTTCGGCATGGGTTGGTTGGCCGCACGCGTCGATACTAAAAAGCTGCTTTCGGAATCGAACGCATTGCCGCAGTCGTATTTTCAAGGGCTGAATTTTTTACTGAATGAACAACAAGACAAAGCCATTGAAGCCTTTATCGAGGTGGTAAAAGTTGATCCACAAACCGTTGAGTTGCACTTTGCATTAGGTAGCCTGTTTCGCCGTCGTGGCGAGGTGGATAGAGCGTTGCGTATGCATCACAACTTGGTGGATAGGGCAGATTTGGATGATGAAAAGCGTCAGCAGGCGATATTTGAATTGGCGCAAGATTATTTGAAGGCGGGTATTTTAGATCGCGCCGAAAGTTTGTTTCGTGAGTTGGAAAAATCCCCTTACGGCAAACCGTCCTTGGAATTTTTACTAGAGCTATTTCAAAAGGAACATGATTGGCTCAAGGCAATTGGCGTGGCGCAGCGATTAGCTGTTGTGTCAGGGCAATCGTACAGTAAGCAAACTTCATTTTTTTACTGCGAACTAGCCGCTGAGAAAATCGCAGCAGGAAATGTGGTGGCTGCGCGTGAACATTTACAGCAAGCGTTGCAAGCCTATCCGCAAGCTGTCCGTGCCACAATGATGTTGGGCGATTTACTGGTGAACGAGGGTCAGTTAGAAGCCGCCATTACTACTTGGAAAAACATCGAAACACAAAATCCGCAGTATCTACCACTGGTCGCGGAAAGTATGCTCAATGCGTATCGCAGTTTGAATCGCGAGCTGGATGGCATGGTTTTATTGCGTGATTATTTAAGTAAATATCACTCGATTGATTTGATGAATGTGGTATTTGATGGCGTGCTAAAAAATGAAGGGCCTGCTGCGGCTTATCAACTTGTGTTGGACGAATTGGAGCGTAATCCAACTTTGTTGGGCTTGGATAAATTGCTGGAGGCGCGTTTGTTAGAAGTGACAATAGATAAGCGTGCCGATATTGAATTGGTCAAAAATTTAGTACACAAGCGCACACGTAATTTGGCGATGCATCATTGCGCCAACTGCGGCTTTAACGCGCGAATTTTTTATTGGCATTGTCCTGCGTGCCAAGCGTGGGATAGTTACTCACCGCTGCGCAGCGAAGAGATTGGCATGACCATAACATTGTAAGTGACCCATTGTAAGAAGCCCATTATGAATGACCCAAAAATAATTATCGCGCTGGACTACTCAACCGCCGCCCCTGCACTGGCATTGGCTGAACGCTTGCAGCCAGAGTTATGTCGCTTAAAAGTGGGTAAGGAGTTATTCACTGCCGCAGGGCCGGCTGTATTGGAAAAACTCATGCAGCGCGGCTTTGAGATTTTTTTGGATTTGAAATTTCACGACATCCCCAACACCACGGCGCAAGCCTGCAAGGCCGCAGCAGAGCTGGGTGTGTGGATGGTCAATGTCCATGCCTTAGGCGGACGCAAAATGTTAACCGCTGCCGCTGATGCGATTTCCAACACTAGCAGCAAGCCACCCAAACTGATTGCTGTCACCATGCTCACTAGCATGGCACAGGAAGACCTCGTTGACATTGGCATTCGAGCAACGCCTGCCGAAATGGTTTTGCGTCTTGCCACGTTAACGCGTAATTGTGGTTTAAGTGGCGTGGTGTGTTCCGCGCAAGAAGCCGCGATGCTGAGAAAAAATTGTGGCGCTGAATTTATTTTAGTCACACCGGGTATCCGTCCTGCGCAAGCCAGTTTGGACGATCAATCAAGAGTGATGACCCCGCAAGCCGCTCTGCTAGCTGGCTCTAGCTATTTAGTGATCGGTCGTCCGATTACGCAAGCGGCAGACCCCTTGCAGGCATTGCTTAATATCAACAAAGAAATCGGAGTGGTTTTATGAGCGCGTTGCCAACATTTTCAGCGGCAAAAGTATTGGTGGTGGGTGACGTGATGTTAGATCGTTACTGGTTTGGTGACGTGAATCGCATCTCGCCGGAAGCACCCGTAGCAGTGTTGAAAGTCAGCCGTGTTGAAGAACGTCCGGGTGGCGCAGCTAACGTGGCGAGGAATATTTCAGCACTGGGTGCGCAAGTCACTTTGCTTTCAGTGGTCGGCGCAGATGAAGCTGGGCAGTGCTTAGAGAAACTGTTGAGCGAAGATGCCAATCTCACTGCATTGCTGCATCGTGATAACAGTGTTTCTACCATCATCAAGTTGCGCGCTATTGCACGTCATCAGCAATTGTTGCGCATTGATTTTGAAACACCCCCCAGCCACGAAGTGTTGCACGCCGCGTTGGAAGATTTTCGCGCACAATTACCTTTAGCCGATGTGGTGATTTTGTCGGACTACGGCAAGGGTGGGTTAACGCATATTGCCGAGATGATTCGCTTGGCGCGCAGCATGGGCAAGCCAGTGTTGGTCGATCCCAAGGGTGACGATTATGCACGTTATGCGGGTGCGACATTGCTCACGCCTAACCGTAGTGAGTTCCGCGAAGTGGCAGGGAGTTGGCAAAATGAATCCGAACTGAATAGCAAAGCTGAGAAGTTACGCGTTGAGTTGCAACTCGAAGCTTTGCTAGTGACGCGCAGTGAAGACGGCATGAGTTTGTATCAAGCGAATAATGAAGTGTTGCACGAGCCAACTCACACGCGTGAAGTGTTTGATGTCAGTGGTGCAGGCGATACCGTGATTGCCACGCTGGCCGTGATGTTGGCGAGTGGTGCGGCGTTACCGGATGCGATGCGTATCGCCAATCGTGCGGCGGGTATCGTGGTAGGTAAGCTGGGGACGGCAGTGGTTAGCCGTGAGGAAATTATTCAAGATATGGGTAAATAAAATGTACTACATCGTTACTGGAGCAGCAGGGTTCATTGGTTCCAACTTGGTCAAGGCACTCAACGAGCGCGGTGAGAACAACATCATCGCAGTCGATAATTTCAAGAAGGCCGACAAGTTCAAAAATTTGGTCGATTGCGAAATTGCTGATTATCTCGACAAAGAAGATTTCCTGAAAAAATTACAGGAAGGTTTTTTCGATGGTTTAGTGACTGCCGTGCTGCATCAAGGCGCGTGTTCCGACACCATGGAAACCGATGGTCGTTACATGATGGAAAACAACTATCGTTACACACTGGAGTTGTTGAATTACTGCCAGAGCGAGGAAATTCCTTTCTTGTATGCCTCGTCCGCCTCGGTATATGGCGGAGGCGGCGTGTTCAAGGAAAGCCGTGAATATGAATCGCCGCTGAACGTGTATGCCTTTTCCAAATTTTTGTTCGACCAAATCGTGCGTCGTCGTTGGCAAAAGCGTAGCGCGCAAATCGTAGGTTTGCGTTACTTCAATGTATATGGTGCACGCGAGCAACACAAAGGACGCATGGCTTCGGTCGCTTACCATTTCTTCAATCAGTATCGCGCCGAGGGCAAAGTAAAATTATTTGAAGGCTGTGATGGTTATGCCAACGGTGGACAACTACGCGATTTCGTCTCGATCGAAGACGTGGTCAAAGTGAATATGTATTTTCTCGATAACCCTAATAAATCCGGCATCTTCAATCTGGGTACTGGTCAAGCGCAAAGCTTTAACGACGTGGCTGTGGCAACCATCAATACTTTGCGCACCGCCGAAAATAAACCTGCGTTAAGTCTAGCTGAACTGCATCAACAAGGCATACTGAGCTACATTCCTTTCCCTGATGCGCTTAAAGGAAAATACCAAAGCTTTACACAAGCTGACATCAGCGCGTTGCGTAGCAGTGGTTACTCTGAAGCTTTCTTGACGGTAGAGCAAGGTACGGCGAGGTATGTGGAGCAGATGCTCAAAACGGCTGAGTAAACTTCACGCAAGGGCAATAAAAATGGCGATTCCAGATTATCAAACAGTAATGCTGCCGTTGTTACGTTTTACGATGGATGGTGTTGAGCATAATAAAAGAGAAGCAGTTGCTGCTCTTGCTATTGAATTTGAGCTAAATCCGTTGGAATTGGCTGAGCGGCTGCCAAGTGGTCAACAAACTATTATTGATAACAGAGTCCATTGGGCTTGTACTTATCTAAAAAAATCTGGGTTGTTGGAGTCAACACGTCGGGGTGTTTTTTCCATTACGCAAATAGGCAAACAAGTCCTGTCAAAAAATCCCCAACGGATTGACATAAAGTTTCTTGAGCGGTTTCCAGGTTTCCTTGAGTTCCGTCAGATTTCACGAAAGAATAAAGACGAGGAGAGGGAAACTTTAACTGTCACAGACAGAGAACAAACGCCAGAAGAGGCTCTCGAATTTGCACATCAAAGTATCCGTCAAGCCCTTGCTCAAGAATTGTTGAGCCGCATTCTTGCTTGCTCGCCTGTTTTTTTTGAAGAGCTTGTAATTGAGTTGTTGGTAGCAATGGGATACGGTGGCTCT
>JABFRF010000186.1 GCA_013141315.1 Gallionella sp.
GTTGCATCGCTTGCGCGAGGCGGGTGTGCAATTTCACATGCGGCATCGTTGGTGCGGTTGGAAGGAGCAAGGCGCGTTGCGATTTTCCACAGCAGAAGGTGAGCATGTTGTGCAGGCGGATGCCGTGGTGTTGGCTCTTGGTGGAGGCAGCTGGGCAAGGCTGGGTTCGGATGGTGCGTGGGTTGCATTGCTGGCGCAACGTGGCGTGGATGTTGTACCGCTTCGACCCGCGAATTGCGGTTTCGATGTGGCGTGGAGCGAGCATTTTGTTAGCCGTTTTGCGGGTCATCCGCTCAAGGCAGTGACGGTGAGCTTTACCGATGCGCAGGGTAATGTGCATCGTCGGCAGGGCGATGTGATGGTCACGGATAGCGGCATTGAAGGCGGGGTGATTTACGCGCTGTCTGCGTTGTTGCGCGATGAGATTGAAGCGAGGGGTAGCGCAACGATTCAACTCGATTTATCGCCCAACAAGGATATGTCGCGCTTGATTGCCGAGATAAGTCATCCACGAGGTTCACGTTCGATGTCTAGCCATTTACAGAGTCGCGCCAATATCAAAGGTGTGCAGACTGGCTTGTTGCACGAGGTAGTTGCGAAGGCTGATTTCGCCAATCCAGAATGTTTAGTCGCTGCAATTAAATCATTGCCTATACGATTGATGGCTGTGCGTCCAATAGATGAAGCCATCAGCAGCGCAGGCGGTGTGACCTTTGAAGCGTTGGATGAACACTTGATGGTGCGCGCAATGCCAGGCGTGTTCTGTGCGGGTGAGATGCTGGATTGGGAAGCGCCGACGGGGGGCTATCTCCTCACCGCGTGTTTCGCCAGCGGACGACAAGCAGGCTTAGGCGCGCTTAATTTCCTCACGCACTATGGACACTAGACACTTGCAGCTTTTGGTTACGCGTGAGATGCCTTTCGGGAAATACCAAGGCCGATTGATAGCAGACTTGCCCGGACAATATTTGAATTGGTTCGCCAAGGTTGGCTTTCCACCTGGTGAGATTGGTCAGTTGTTGGCGTTGATGCAGGAGTTGGATTCCAATGGGTTGTCGCCGTTGCTTGATCCACTGCGCAGAAAATAGCCCGTCATTGATTGAACAACTAGCCAATCGACTAAACCCGCAAGCGGGCAAGTCGCTGGTTATCCCGCGAAAGCGGGAATCCAGCAAGAATAATATCCCGCGCAGCGGACAACGCAATAATGCCGTCCCGCTGCGCGGGGAAGTGTTTAATTATCTGGATTCCCGCTTTCGCGGGAATGACGGAGTTAAGGTGAGCGTGCATTTCAAGCGGTTTTCAGGTACATTGCGCGGCTAATTTTTTAGCAACGGAACTTATTTTGCGCTCGATTGCCCGATAGGTTCAAAAATCTTAAGGAGAAAGTTTTGACTCAATATAGTAAACGAATGGTGATTGCGCATTGGTTGACCTTGGCAATGTTGGTGGCAGCTTGGTTTCTGGGTGAAGAGTTGGCCGAGGCTACTGATGAAAGCAAAGCAACCGTGCTGGGTTATCTGGTTCACATGTTGGCAGGTGGAGCAGTTTTATTGCTGACAGCTGCAAGGTTACTGTTCCGTAGCAAAGATGGCACACCACCCGTGTTGGGTCAGGCATTAATGGATAAAGTAGCTAAAGGCACACATCATGTTTTGTACACTTTGTTATTTGTGCTGCCAGTAAGTGGTGTCATCACGGTGCTGACCAGTGATGCAATAAAAGGCATTTCGGCAGGTGATGCGAGTTTGTTGCCGAAGGAAAATGGCTATGAACATGTTTTTGCACATGAGGTGCATGAGGTGTTGGTCACGGCGTTGATCGTTGTTGCTGTTCTGCATATATTGGGCGCAATCAAGCATCAGTTCATTGACAAAGATGGCTTGATGGAACGCATGATGTTGCGCAGAAAAGATTGATTTAGATTTCTGTTTGATCGTAAAAAAAGCGTGCCGAGTGCACGCTTTTTTATTGGAGGTTGCTGGATGTTTATCAATGTTCTTTTCTCGCTGCCCTTTGTGGAAAAGTTAAAATGCAGACTATGATAAATACCAAAAGCGTTGCCGATGCGGAATAGCGGCTCAATGCCAATCCACCTTCATTGATGGGCTTGTCGAGGAAATCGCCCACTACCGCACCAAAGGGGCGGGTAAGAACGAATGCCAACCAGAATAAAATGGTGTGAGAAATTTTCGTCCAGAGGTATGCCGCAGCAACCATTAGCAACAGCATGCTGAATACTATAGTGCCCCCACCAAAGCCTAATCCGGCAGTATCGGCTGTCCAATCACCTAGTGCCGTACCTAGCGTTTGAGAAAACATAATCGTCACCCAATAGAACATTTCTGCTTTGGGCGAGCTAATCGTTTCAACGGCGACCGAGCCGAGTGTGCGATACCAGAGCAGCAGTGAACCCATCAGCAGCGCGAACAATAAGGTAGAGCCGCCTGCATAGCCAATGCCTAGCGAGCGATCGGCGAAATCTGCCAAGGTTGTGCCGACCGTAGTGGTGGCGATAATGGTTGTCCAATATATGAACGGATGGAAACTTTTTGCCTTGATTTGCGCGATGACCGCGACGAGAAAAATCGCCGCGAAAATAATCGTCCCGACTAGGTAACCTAAATCCATCGACATCGAAACGGCATCACCGCCCGTCTCACCCAGCGTGGTTGCCAGAATTTTGATAATCCAAAAAACTAAAGTGACTTCGGGGACTTTGCTTAGAGCGTGTTCGGTGCTTGGCGAAATTTTCATGCGTGACTTTCTGATTACTGAGCTTCTATTGTTCCATTGATATTCACAGTCAAGCGACTATCCCCTCCCGCGAATTCGGGTGCGGCGACAGCATCTGCCATCACTGCACCGCGCTGCATCGCCATCATGGGGTAGGGCTGTTGATAGCCGCCTTGGTTGATGGAAAAGTGTACGGTCTTGTACGATTTCGCACCCATTGCTGAACGAACCGCATCGGCGCGAGATTGAAAAATATGAATGGCTTCGGCAATTAAATCGTTCTCTACTTTTTCGCGCAAGTCATGCGAAATCGCAAACTGCACATTGCTGAGTTGCAGTGTGGATTGGAGTTCGGCAATCAAGTCGCCCGCTGCTTTGAAGTCACGGCTCTCTAAACGCAACTCACCGCGACCGTGCCAGCCATTGACGTGGCTATTGTTGGTATAAAGCGGGTAGGTGCTTTGATTGCCGCTGGTGGTTTTGATGTTGGTGTATTTTGCAGCTTTCTTCAGCGCGTCGTTCAACGCAACGTTGAGTTTTTGTGCGACATTGGCAGGGAGTTTATCTTCCACATCTATCGCCATGTGCGCGACCAACAAATCATTTTGTACTTCACGCG
>JABFRF010000169.1 GCA_013141315.1 Gallionella sp.
TGGCGTAAACATAGCGACCCAATTTGGTGCTGGATAAAACGAATGACATGCTCACGTAAAACAACACCATCACCACAATCGGCATGGGTATCAAACCAAATAATTCACCATAGCCAATGAACGGAAAAGGCTCTGGCATACCCGACATATCAAAGCCGCCCGTCGCGTCAAAAGCCAGCCCGCGCCATAGTGTTAAACCACCCAAGGTGACAATAAATGAAGGGATGCCGACGAAGGCAACCAAGTAGCCATTAAACAAACCCACCCCTGCGCCAATCGCAAATGCGGTGAGGATAGCGAGGTAGGGATCGATACCCAATTTCACCATCATGTAACCTGCCATCGCACCGGCTAATGCGGTTAACGCACCCACCGCGAGATCAACACCCCCTGTCAGAATCACAAACGTTTGCCCACCTGCCAACAAAGCGATCACAGACGCTTGCACGAGGATGTTGCTGAGGTTGCGACTGTTCAAAAAATAGGGGGATGCGATAGACAGCAAAACACCGAGCACCAATACGGCAACCAGTGCGCCGTACCATTCTTGTCGTGTGAGATATTTCATATTGATTCCTTGAAAGACAAGGTGGCTGGGAGAGTACGGCCACCTTGATTTTTAATGACTCAGGAAAATCATTTCACTTTCATGAACTGGGCTACGCCAGAATCTTTGGCGAACTTGTCCACGTTAGAAGGCAGAACCAAAAACGCACCGGTATCGATACGCGCTTCTACCTTTTGTTTCTTGGCAGCTGCAATCGCGGTTTCCACCCCAACCGCACCAATCTTCGCCAACATTTGTGCGGCATTTGCTTGCTGCCAACCTTGCTTCATCATGTCCAAACCGCCTGGCGAACCATCAAACCCGGCTAATTTAATTTCGCCCTGTTTAATGCCCGCACCTTTCATCGCCGCCACTGCGCCTAACGCACCACCATCCCATGCGCAAGCAATTAGCTTAACATCGCTATTGGCACGCAAGGCAGATTCCACGCCGTTTTGCGCTTGAGTCTGATCCCACGTTGTGGAGACTTCGATAATTTTTGCATTAGGACGTTTTGCTTTCAACGCATCTACGAAACCTTTCTTACGTTCTTGACCTGTCGACTGACCTAGATCGCCCGTGATGTAAATCACTTTATCGCCATCTTTGATCTGACCCGCAGCCCAATCACCTTGCACATTTGCAGCCTTGATATTGTCGGTTGCTACGTAGCTGGTGATTTTAGAACCTGTCACATTGGTATCCACCGCGACAACAGGAATGCCCGCCGCCAAGGCACGATTCACCGCCGGTGAAATACCCGCGCTATCCACAGGTGCAATGGCAATCGCATCAACCTTGCGCGTAATCATGTCTTCGACGATAGCCAGCTGTTTAGACAGTTCGCCTTTTTCTGCCGCCAACTCGATAAATTTCACGCCCGCTTTTTTACCCGCCGCTTTCGCACCGCCGTTAATCAGCGTCCAACCTTCATTGGTATTGCCATTGGTGATGTAAGCGATGGTCAGCTCTGCGTGCGCAACCGACATCAAGCTTACCGAAATCAAGGCAACCGCCAAGCGGCTCACTACTTGTTTGATATTCATTTTATTGCCCTCGTGTGATTAAGTGGTTTTCATGCACACGCCAAACAGTTGGCATGTGCAGAAAAACGTTTTGACTGACTAGCGACGAAGTTCAATCGCTAGCCGAAGTGTTGCTTACCACCAAACTTCTATTTGCGCGCCAGTGGTAGTTGACGAAGTGCGGCCACCTGCACCAAAGCTGCCAACATTTGCAAGTCTAGCCGCGTCATTCCAGCTCGCTTGCGTTACATAGAAACGTAACTCAGGACGAGACCAAAAATCTGAAGCCAATGACAAGGTCGGCGCAATCGTCACTTTATTCAAAGTCTGATTGGCTGAATTATCAGGTTTGCGGCTGGTCATGCCCACTTCAGCAAGCATTTTGAAGTTACGCGTAATACCGTAAGAAACGCGTCCACCAATCGTCGTATCTTTGGTATTGATTGAGCTTCCTTCAGGCTTGGTATTTTGCAGCACCACTAACGCTTGACCACCAAACTTGCCAGTTTGCCAATTGATGGAATCACCAATGCGGTTTTTCGAGGAGCCGTTTTTATCACCTGCAAAAGGCGCATTTAATGTATCACCCAGACTATCGAATTGACCATTCAACCCTGCATGTCCACTTGCTGTTTGCAGGAAGAACGTATTGGTCAGGCCTTTGACCAAAAAGTCAGATTGGTTGTGTGAGATGCCTATGCCTGATCCTGGCGAACCCAGTACATAATTACCACTCACCACCGTACCCAACACACGCACGACCCCGCCTGGGTTGCTTTGAATTTCAGACAAATCCACGTTGACCCGGCGAGCATTATTTTGTTTTGAGTTTGCGTTATCCAAAGAGCCGCCATTGAATACGCCCACACCCAATTTAGCAAAGCCCAAGTTGTAATCCGTCATTCCCGCGCCAAAATTGATACCGTAGTCCATAAAAAAATGATCGACGATATGCACGTCTTGAATACGTAAACGACGCTGCCCCGCCCAGAATTTTGCCTCTGGTGCAAAATCCAGCCCCGTCATTTCTGCATAAGCCTGGTTTGCGCCAAACGAACCATTCCAAACCGTAGGCATGTAGTCCATGCTCCATTTCATACCGTCGCCCGCATCAAACGTTTTGCGCAACTCTAATTCAAAACCATTGTCACCTTCGTTACCGAGGCGAAATCCTTGCATTTGCCCGCCCAGCGTATAACCGCCACGAGGTGTGCCGTTAAATACACCACCACGCGTGTAGCCTGTCACCTCTAATCCGCCTACATCGGCAGCCATCGCTGGTACGCTAGTAGTCAACAGTACCCCCACTAACGGGGACAGACGGAACATTTTTTTCAATTTTAGATTTTTAATCATTACAAACTCTCCTCAAAAGTTTACTGCTATTAAAATTAACTACCTTAATGCCCGCTGTCATCAACCCCAAATGCAATGACAATGGATTGGGAATACGCCGCTATGCAGCCCATTCCAAATACTTGAGAGACTTTCAACACGTGATAACTTTTTATAAAAATTACAAACAAAATCACGATTGATACCCACCTAACCTGAACGTACAACCTGAAGTAAATTACCACCATATAAAGTAACGTGGCAAACTTTACACGTGTAACCAAATAATTGTCAAGCACCTAGTGCAAAAAAAACTGCGCTCATATAAACTACCTGGTAATTAACATTCGATTAACACGTATATAGATAAGGAAATCATGTCGTCAAAAAGCAAACCCGTCACCATGCAGGAC
>JABFRF010000066.1 GCA_013141315.1 Gallionella sp.
TGACTAAGCAGCTAAAGCGTAGTTTTCGTCGTTTGCGACTAGTTTTTTCCAGCTGATTTACGAGGTTGCGGGTCCTCGGTATGCCCTACACTGCTTTGTAACCCACGTCGAAGCCAAGTCGTCCCCTTGGTGGTTTTGATACGGTGCGAATTGTAACACGCGTAATCAGAGGTTAAGGTAAGTGAGAAGTTCCACTGGGTGATTCACACTGCCATGTGCTTGCCAATTTTGTACAGATACATCGTCGCTGACATAGCCATAGTTGGCGATGATGCCGCGCATACTCACGGCATTAGCGGCTTCCATATCACGCTTGTCATCACCTAAATACAGGCACCGCTCAGGCGCGATTTTAATAAGCTTGCAGGCCGCCAACATCGGCTCTGGGTGAGGCTTGGCGCGAGCACAAGTATCGCCACTAATCAGGCAGGCAGCGCGTTTTGCATAACCCAATGCTTCCATCAACGGCACGGTGAAGCGGTGCGGCTTGTTGGTGATAATTCCCCAAGCAATGTTGCGCTGTTCTAACTCGGCGACGAGTTCTGCTATGCCAGCGAAGAGTGTGGTCTCAACGCAAATGTGTTGGGTGTAATACTCAAGAAAAATGTGCCGAAACATATCGAAGTTTGGAGAATCTGGCGTGACATTCATGCCTACTTTAAGCAAGCCTATTGAACCATGTGAGGCCTGAGGACGCAGCGCTTCCAATGGGAGAGGTGGCAACTCACGTAGTGCTCTGACGTGGTTAAGCGCGGCAGCTAAGTCAGGCGCAGTGTCGGCGAACGTGCCATCTAGGTCGAACAGGACAGCTTTTATCACAAGGTATCCTTGCGGCAAGCAATCATGTAATTTACATCAGTGTCTTTGCCTAACGAATAGACCTTGCTGATGGGGTTGTAACTCATGCCTATCAGGTTATTCACATTCAAACCCGCGTTGCGGCAAGATTGCGCCAGTTTGGAGGGTTTGAGGAATTTGGCATAGTCATGCGTGCCGCGCGGCAGCATGTTAAGGATGTATTCTGCGCCGATGATGGCGAGCAGATAAGACTTGGGGTTGCGGTTGAGTGTGGAGAAAAACACCCAGCCTCCGGGCTTAACTAGGTTTGCACAAGCAGCAATCACGCTATCGGGATTGGGTACGTGTTCCAGCATTTCCAAGCACGTCACCACATCGTAATGCGCCGGCTGTTCGATGGCTAAGTCTTCCACGGCGATCTTACGATAATCGACTTGCTTGCTGGTTTCCAATAAATGCAGCTTGGCAACTTGCAGGGCTTTATCAGATAGGTCGATGCCCGTTACTTGCGCACCCAAGCCTGCCATGCTTTCCGATAAAATTCCGCCGCCGCACCCCACATCCAGCACGATTTTGCTAGACAATGACGCGTGTTGGTTGATGTAATTCAAACGTAGCGGGTTAATGTCGTGCAGCGGCTTGAATTCGCTGCGCGGATCCCACCATTTGTGCGCGAGCTGGGAAAATTTTTCGATTTCGATTGGGTCGGCGTTGCTCATGGGATGGCATTCGTTAGGTGAGAGCTGGACTTTAACAAAAACTTAGCGGGCGTGCCAAATAATCATGCGTAGCGCGGGGCTGGTTTGGGGTAGCTCGGCTGTGGTAAACTCGCGGACTGTTTTTAAGCCTCAATAACTATACAAAACCATGGATCAATTCGCTAAAGAAACTATTCCTGTCAGTCTTGAAGAAGAAATGCGTAAGTCCTATTTGGACTATGCGATGAGCGTTATTGTTGGGCGTGCCTTGCCCGATGTGCGCGATGGATTAAAGCCTGTTCACCGCCGCGTGTTGTTCGCGATGCACGAATTGTCCAACGATTGGAATCGCGCTTACAAGAAATCAGCGCGTATTGTTGGTGACGTAATCGGTAAATATCATCCGCACGGTGACACGGCTGTATATGACACCATCGTTCGGATGGCACAGCCATTCTCGTTGCGCTATACCTTGGTGGATGGGCAAGGTAACTTCGGTTCGGTGGATGGCGATAATGCGGCGGCGATGCGTTATACCGAAATCCGTATGTCCAGAATCGCCCATGAGTTGCTGGCTGATTTGGATAAGGAAACCGTCAACTTCGGGCCGAACTATGATGGCTCTGAGCATGAGCCATTAGTATTTCCCGCACGCTTCCCGAATCTATTAGTGAATGGCTCATCCGGTATTGCGGTGGGTATGGCGACCAACATTCCACCACACAATTTGAATGAAGTGGTTGATGCGTGTTTGGCGTTGCTTGCTAATCCTGATATGGATATTGAGCAGCTAATCGAGATTATTCCCGCGCCGGATTTTCCGACCGCTGGTTTTATCTACGGCTTGGCTGGCGTAAAAGAAGGCTATCGCACCGGGCGTGGTCGGGTGGTGATGCGTGGTCGCACGCACTTTGAAGATATAGATAAGGGCGGCACGCGACAGGCCATCATCATTGACGAGCTGCCGTACCAAGTGAACAAGGCCAATTTGCTGATTAAGGTCGGCGAGTTGGTGCGCGAAAAACGTCTGGAAGGCATTTCCGAAATTCGTGACGAATCAGACAAGTCTGGTATGCGCGCTGTCATCGAATTAAAGCGTGGCGAAAATGCCGATGTGATTCTGAACAAGCTGTACAAAGATACCCAGTTGCAAGACAGCTTCGGTATCAACATGGTTGCCATCATTGATGGTCAGCCAAAATTGCTTAACCTCAAGCAGGTGATTGACGCGTTCTTGCGTCATCGCCGTGAGGTGGTGACGCGTCGCACCGTATTTGAATTACGCAAAGCGCGTGAACGCGGCCATGTGTTGGAAGGCTTGGCGGTAGCGTTGTCTAACGTGGACGATATCGTCGCGCTGATTAAAGCGGCCGCGAGTCCTGCCGATGCTAAGCGCGATTTGATGGCGCGCTCATGGCGTTCTTCATTGGTAGAAGACATGTTGAGTCGGGTGAGTGATGCATCGCGCCCAGATGGTCTCATGCCAGAATTTGGTTTGACCGGATCGGGCAAAGATCGTGGCTATCATTTGTCCGATGCGCAAGCGCAAGCGATTTTGGAATTGCGTTTGCAGCGTTTGACCGGGTTGGAGCAAGACAAGATCGTTGGCGAATATCGTGAAGTGATGGACAAGATTACTGACTTGCTGGACATTTTGGCAAAACCAGCGCGTGTGACGCAAATCATCCACGATGAGTTGGTCGCAGTGAAAGCGCAGTTCGGTGACAAGCGTCGCAGCGAAATCATTACACACACACAAGATATGAGCATGGAAGACCTCATCGCACCGGAAGATGTAGTGGTGACGTTATCGCATGGCGGCTATATGAAGGCGCAAAAGCTCGAAGAATATCGAGCACAAAAACGCGGTGGTCGCGGCAAGCAAGCAACAGCGACTAAAGAAGACGATTTCATCGATAACTTGTTTATCGCCAATACGCACAATTTCATTCTGTGCTTTTCTAATTTGGGTCGGGTACATTGGCTCAAAGTTTATGAAGTCCCGCAAGGCAGCCGCATCTCGCGTGGCAAGCCGATTGTGAATTTGTTGCAACTGGAAAACGGCGAAAAAATTAACGCGATTTTGCCAGTCGCGGAATTTGTTGAAGATAAATTTGTGTTCTTCGCTACCTCTAACGGCACCGTGAAGAAAACTTCATTGATTGATTTCTCACGTCCGATGAAACGGGGCATTATCGCCATCAATTTGGATGAAGGCGATTTCTTGATTGGCGTTGCAGTCACCGATGGCAAGCATGATGTAATGCTCTTCTCCAACGGTGGTAAAGCGGTGCGCTTTGATGAAAATGATGTGCGCGCAACCGGTCGTGCATCCCGCGGTGTACGCGGTATGAAGTTGGCAGCCAAGCAAAGTGTTATTTCATTGTTGGTCGCGGAAAACGAGCAGCAAAGCGTGTTGACCGCAACCGAAAATGGTTTCGGTAAACGTAGCCCTATCGCTGAATACACCCGCCACGGACGTGGAACGCAAGGCATGATCGCGATTAAGACTTCGGCGCGTAATGGCACTGTGGTTGCCGCAACGTTGGTCAATGCCGATGATGAAATCATGTTGATTGGCACGAGTGGGGTGTTGATTCGTACACGTGTGAAAGAGATTCGTGAGATGGGTCGCACGGCACAAGGTGTGACCTTGATGAATATGGAAAAGGGCGAGAAGTTGGCAGGATTGAGCCGCATCGCCGAACCGGAAGAAGAGGCAGAAGAGTAGCCCCTCATTGTTCTCGATATCTTTAAAAAACTTGGAGTAAGACAGCATGACGATTTATAACTTCAGCGCAGGACCGGCAGTGTTGCCCAAGGAAGTGTTGCAACAAGCGCAGGCAGAAATGCTCGACTGGCATGGCAGCGGTATGTCGGTGATGGAAATGTCCCATCGCGGCAAGGAATATATGGGCATTCAGGCGCAAGCCGAAGCCGATTTGCGCGAGTTGATGGGCATCCCCGCCAATTACAAAGTGCTGTTTTTGCAAGGGGGTGCGAGCCAACAATTCGCTATGGTTCCGATGAATCTGTTGCGTGGCAAAACTTCAGCCGATTATTTGAACACGGGAGAGTGGTCGAAAAAAGCCATCAGCGAAGCCAAAAAATTCGGCAAGGTGAATGTGGTTGCAGATAGTGCCGATAAGAATTTTTCTTACGTGCCGGATTTTGCGACTTGGAAATGTGATGCGAATGCCGCTTACTTGCACATCACACCTAACGAGACGATAGGTGGCGTGGAGTTTGATTGGTTACCTAATTGTGGTGATGTACCGTTGGTGGCTGACATGTCTTCTAACATTTTGTCGCGCAAGATTGATGTATCTAAGTTCGGTTTGATTTATGCAGGTGCGCAAAAAAATATCGGACCTGCAGGTTTGACCATCGTCATCGTGCGTGAAGATTTGATTGGACAAGTGGTTGCGGGAACTCCCACCATGCTGGATTACAAGACGCACGCGGAAAATGATTCGATGTACAACACGCCACCGACATTTGGTATCTATGTTGCGGGACTGGTATTCCAAATGTTGAAACGTAACAGCGGCATCGCGGCGATGGAAGCAAACAATATCGCCAAAGCAAATCTGCTCTATGCGGCCATCGATAGCAGCAATGGATTTTATAACTGCCCCGTAGCAAAAACGAATCGTTCACGTATGAACGTGCCTTTCACATTGAAGGACGCGAATTTAGATGGTGATTTTGTAAAGCAAGCTGATGCGCGTGGCCTGCTGCAGCTTAAAGGACACCGCTCGGTGGGTGGTATGCGTGCTTCGATTTACAATGCGATGCCGTTAGCGGGTGTGCAAGCGTTGGTTGCGTTCATGGCTGAGTTTGCCAAAAAGAACGGATAAAAAATGGCAATTCCTTACCGTATTCTCACGCTGAATAAAATTTCTGCTCAAGGGCTGAAACGTTTCCCAGCCAATGCCTATCAGGTCGGCAATGACATTGCTGAACCTGACGCAATTTTGGTGCGCTCGCAAGTGATGCATGACATGGTGATTCCTGCCAGCGTCAAAGCTATTGCGCGTGCGGGTGCAGGAACGAATAATGTGCCGGTAAAGAAAATGAGCGAGCGCGGTGTGCCAGTTTTCAATGCGGCAGGCGCGAATGCCAATGCGGTGAAAGAGTTGGTTATTTTGGGAATGTTGTTGGCGGCGCGTAATGTTGTACCTGCGCTCAACTTTACCGCAGGCTTGCAAGGTGATGATGCTGCGCTGCATAAGCTAGTTGAAGAGGGTAAAAAAAATTACGCGGGCATTGAGTTGCGTGGTCGCACGTTAGGCATTATCGGTTTAGGCGCGATTGGTCGTTTGGTTGCCGATACTGCGCTGGGATTGGGTATGAGCGTGTATGGCTATGACCCGGAAATCACGGTTGAAGCGGCGTGGAGCTTGTCTGCACAAGTGAAAAAGGCGCATAGCGTTGAAGAGCTGCTCAAGCATAGTGATTTCGTCACGCTGCATGTTCCCTTGCTAGATGCAACGCGCGGTTTGATTAACGCGCAGCGTGTGCAAGCGATGAAGCAGGGCAGTGTGCTGCTGAATTTTTCTCGCGATGCCATCGTGGATACCGATGCGGTGTTGGCGAGTTTGCAGAGCAAACATTTGCTCAGTTATGTGTGCGATTTTCCTGCGCAGAAATTGCAGGGTCAGCCAAATGTTGTGACGCTGCCACATCTCGGCGCATCGACTGAAGAGGCTGAAGAGAATTGCGCGGTAATGGTGGTCGATCAAGTGCGCGAGTATTTGAAGCACGGCAACATCACAAATACAGTGAATTTCCCTACCTTGGTCATGCCACGCGAATCGGCATTCCGCATTGCGATTGCGAATAGCAACGTGCCGAATATGTTGGGGCAAATCTCAACCACGCTGGCTGCGGCAGCCATCAACATTCACAACATGATGAATAAATCACGCGGCGAAATGGCCTACACCTTGGTGGATACCGACAGCCAAACACCTGCTGCGCTGATTGCGCAGTTGGCTGCTATTCCAGGCGTGTTGATGGTTCGCGACTTACCCTTTCCTGAAGTAGTGTAAATAGATAATGAGTGAGCAATTAAAAAAGTTGCGTGAGCAGATTGATGGCTTGGATGACCAGCTATTGCAGCTAGTTAATCAACGCGCGGGATTGGCGCAACAGATCGGACATCTCAAAGAAGATGGCACAGTGTTGCGCCCAGAGCGTGAAGCGCAAGTGTTACTTCGTCTGCAAGCCAATAATAACGGACCTTTGAGCAATGCTGCGGTGACGCAGTTATTCACTGAAGTGATGTCGCAATGTCGCGCGTTGGAAGCAAAGATGTCGGTTGCATACCTCGGTCCCATGGGAACATACACTGAAGAAGCTGCTATCAAGCGCTTTGGTCAGGCGGCAGAACGATTTGCCGTGACCTCTATCGATGAAGTGTTTCGCGGAGTGGAATCAGGCAGAGTGAATTTTGGCGTTGTGCCAGTGGAAAATTCCACCGAAGGCGCGGTGGGTCGCACGCTGGATTTACTGCCGAGCAGTCAATTAAAAATTTGCGGCGAAGTGTCACTGCCTATTCATCATTGCTTGTTGATTAAGCCGGGTGCCTTATTTGACGGGCGTATCCGCGAGGTGGTTGCGCATCCTCAAGCACTCGCTCAGTGCCAAAATTGGCTGAATGTAAACTTTCCGCACATCGCACGTATTCCTGTTTCGAGTAACGCGGAAGGCGCGCAACTTGCCGCGAATGATCCTAGCAAAGCCGCCATTGCTGGCGAGCAAGCAGCCGTATTGTTTGGCTTGGATATTTGGGCGCACAGCATCGAGGATGATCCACGCAACACCACGCGCTTTTTGGTAATTGGCAATCAGGAAGTCGCACCATCAGGTCGCGATAAAACTTCGCTGGTGATGGCAACGACCAATCGTCCGGGTGCAGTGCACGATTTGCTCACACCGTTCGCCAACAATAATGTGAGCCTCACCAAACTGGAATCCCGCCCCAGCCGTGCAGGCATGTGGGAATACGTGTTCTACGTTGACATCGAAGGTCATCAAACTGACGCGAAAGTGGCTGCCGCACTGAATGAGCTAAAGCAGGCTTCTGCTTTCGTAAAGGTTTTAGGCTCTTATCCTGTTGCCGTTTAGTGCGGCACATCTACTCAAATTCTCATTATGAACTATTCAGAATTAGCACCTGACTACATCCGCGCGATTGCTCCCTATCAGCCCGGAAAGCCTATTTCAGAATTGGAACGTGAGCTTGGTATCACGGGTATCGTGAAGTTGGCTTCCAATGAAAATCCTTTAGGCGCGAGTACCAAGGCGATTGCGGCGGCGCGTGGGGCGTTGGGCGACATTAGTTTGTATCCTGACGGCAATGGCTTTGCTTTGAAAGACGCACTGGTGCAGCGTTACGGCGTAGCGCTCAATCAGGTTTTTTTAGGCAACGGCTCTAACGATTTATTGGAATTAGCGGCACGTGCTTTTTTGACAGTGGGCGATAAAGCCGTTTATTCGGATCATGCTTTCGCCGTATATCCTTTGGCGACGCAAGCGGTAGGTGCAATCGGCGTCAGTGTTGCAGCCAAAGATTTTGGGCATGATTTGGACGCGATGCGTGTTGCTGCTGTGGAGAGAAATGTAAAAATAATTTTCGTCGCCAATCCGAATAATCCAACTGGCACATTTTTATCGGGTGATGCGCTACTAGCATTCTTGCGTGCATTACCGCAAAACATTTTGGTGGTGTTGGACGAGGCTTATAACGAATATCTGCCTGAAGAAAAACGTTATGACAGCGTTGCATGGCTGAAAGAATTTCCTAATCTGATTATCTCGCGCACCTTCTCCAAGGCTTATGGCTTGGCCTCGTTGCGCGTGGGTTATGCTTTGGGTCACGCGCAAGTGATGGATATGCTCAACCGTGTGCGTCAACCGTTTAACGTCAACAGCGTGGCACAAGCTGCGGCAGTGGCAGCATTGCAGGACGCAGATTTTGTTCAGCAAACGTTTGCCTTGAATCAGCGTGGCATGCAGCAAATCACCGATGGTTTGCGCAAGCTGAAATTGGATTACATCCCATCGTATGGAAACTTTGTGAGTTTCAAAATCGCGGATGCGATGCGCGTGTATCGTCGCTTGTTGGAGTTAGGTGTGATTGTGCGTCCGATAGCCAATTACGCGATGCCAGATTATTTGCGCGTGAGCATTGGTTTAGAAGTTGAAAATGAAAAATTTTTGTCTGCGTTAAAGCAGGCGTTAACATAAAACTCGCGTAGCGATTCGTTCGCTTCCTCTCCCGCTTGCGGGAGAGGATTGAGGAGAGGGAGAGAAGCAGCATGATTATCGTAATGGGAAGAGATGTCACTGACGAGCAAATTGGCGCAGTGGTCAAAAAGTTAGAAGCAAATGGTCTCAAAGCCAACATTTCACGAGGCATTGAACGCACTGTGATCGGTGCGATTGGCGACGAACGTCCGTTGACTGAAGAAATGTTCACGCCGCTGCCAGGCGTGGAATCAGCGATGCATATCGCCAAGCAATACAAAATTGTGTCGCGTGAATCACACAAAGAAAATACCGTCATTGACATCAGCGGCATTCCACTCGGTGGTAATCAAATTCAAGTCATCGGCGGGCCTTGCTCGGTAGAGACGCAAGAGCAAATGGATTTGTCTGCGCAATTCGTACACGAAGCCGGATGTCGTTTGATGCGGGGTGGTGCATTCAAACCCCGTACCAGCCCGTATGCCTTTCAGGGTAAGGGCGTGGAAGGCTTGACCATGTTCCGTCAGGCAGCCAGCAAATACAAATTGCCGATTGTCACCGAGCTAATGGACATCCGTATGCTGGATACCTTTATGGAACACGATGTCGATGTGGTTCAAATCGGCACACGTAACATGCAGAATTTTGATTTGCTCAAAGAAGTCGGGCGCATCAACAAGCCGGTGATTTTGAAACGCGGCATGTCCGCGACCATCTCCGAATGGTTGATGGCAGCGGAATATATCGCGGCAGGCGGTAATCACAACATCATCTTCTGCGAGCGCGGCATCCGTACCTTTGAAACTTACTATCGCAACGTGTTGGATGTCACCGCGATTCCTGTATTGAAAAAGGAAACGCACTTGCCAGTCATTGTCGACCCGTCACACGCGGGTGGGAAAGCATGGATGGTGGCGGCGTTGTCACAGGCCGCCATAGCTGCAGGTGCAGATGGGTTGTTGGTTGAGATGCACCCGAATCCTTGCGAGGCATGGTGCGATGCGGATCAGGCTTTAACTCCACAAGAATTGAAAACTCTGATGGGAACGCTGGGTGGCATTGCGAAGGCGATAGGGCGTACGCTGTAACGAATGATGCTGCAAATACAAAAGGAGAGCATGATGGTTAATAAACTTTTTCCGTTGGTGTTATTAGTAGGACTCACGGGCTGTGCCTCAATGGAGCCTCCTGTTCCAGAGAATTACTCTGGAGCGACGGCAGTTATTAGAGATACAGTAAAGGAATACAGTAGCTCAAAAAGTGACTTCTTTTCGTTGGAAGCAATTGATGATAGAAAAATCCCAAACAGTCGCTTTGCCACACGCGCAGCTAATCAAGGACGTGGTTTTATCATGGAGCCTGTTGTGGTTGAACGCAAAGTAAAAGCTGAGGAATCTACTTTTGAGATTGTTGCCCGTACCGAGTACGCTGCTCCTGCGCTAGCTTTAACCAATAAGGTATATCAAGTTAAGGGTAGGGTTCACTTTGCTCCCGTGAAGGGAAAAAGTTATCTGGTAAAGGGGGAGCTGGGGGATACGTATTCAAGCGTATGGATTGAAGATGATACAACCCATGAGATTGTTGACAAAAAAATCGAAGTACATGGTTCATCTGAGCTTGGTTTTTTTGAAAAATAAGCCATGCCGATTTTGTCCGTATTTTTTGGCATCATCGTGCGTATGTGGCACGATGACCATCCGCCACCACATATGCATGTCGAATATCAAGGGTTCGAGGCGTTAATCGACATTCGGACAGGTGAGGTCAGCGAAGGTCGTTTCCCAAAAAAAGCGGCGGCGATTGTTAAGGAGTGGTGCTTGCGTCACCAAAATGCGTTGATGGAAAATTGGCAACGCGGTCAGAATTTTGAGCCGATGGAGCGCATACCAGGAGCGGATCAAGATGATTAAAGTAATGGAAGCTCGCTACCTTGAAGATTTTCAGGTGGCGTTAATTTTTTCCGATGGTCGGGAAGGTGTGTTTGATGGGCGAACTTTGTTGGCACGCAGTGGTTCATTGCTTGAGCCGTTGAGAAAAGAGGCTTATTTCCAACGCCTTTTCATTGATGCGGGTGCATTGTGTTGGCCGAATGGATTGGAGCTTTCTCCAGCAAGGTTATACGAAGTATGTCGGATGTTGGAAGTGGCTTGAACGAGTGTAGTGTGTATGGCGCGCTGTACAAATAAATAAAAGAAGGTAATAGCATGATTGCGCCGCACTTCAAAAAAATCGTAATCTTCGGTGTGGGTCTCATCGGAGGCTCGTTTGCATTGGCGTTGCGTAAAGCCAATGCGGTTGGCGAAGTGGTGGGCTTTGGACGCAGTTTAGAGACGCTGCAACAAGCGCAACAACTAGGCATTATTCATCGTATCGGGCAAGACATCGCAGCTGAAGTGAGCGATGCAGATTTGATTTTGTTGGCAACGCCTGTTGGACAGATGGCGGAACTGATGGCACGCATCGCACCGCATATTGGTAATCACACGCTCATCACCGATGGCGGCAGCACCAAGGGCGACGTGGTGCGTGAGGTCTATGCCCAACTTGGAAATAAAGCGGCGCAATTTGTTCCCGCGCATCCTATTGCAGGTGCAGAGCAGAGTGGTGCGGCGGCAGCGCGTGCCGATTTGTATGTGGGTAAAAAAGTGGTGCTTACGCCCCTGCCAGACAACAGTGCCGAATCGGTGGCGCGTGTGCGCAAGGCTTGGGAATTATGCGGTGCGGTGGTGAGCGAATTAACTCCCACTCAACACGATGAAATTTTCGCGGCGGTGAGTCATTTACCGCATCTACTTTCATTCGCATTAGTGCATGATTTGGCGCAACGTGATAATCGTGACCAGCTGCTATCCTTTGCTGCAAGCGGCTTTCGTGACTTCACTCGTATCGCGGCGAGTTCACCAGAAATGTGGCGCGACATCTGTTTAGCGAATCGTGACGCGTTACAAAAAGAGTTGCAGCTTTACATCGCTGAGTTGAATCAAATCAGCACAGCACTTGCCACAAGTGATGCAAATCAACTCGAAAAAATATTTCACAGGGCGCGTGAAGTGCGTGCCGCTTGGGCCGAAAAATAATGAATCTTATTTCTAAAAAACAATGGTGGACGTTAATCGTTGCCGTCGCGGTAATTTGGTTTGCCAATCTCGAATACCGCACGTTGATCAAACCAGATGAAGGTCGTTACGCCGAGATACCGCGCGAGATGGTGGCGAGTGGCGATTGGACAACACCGCGTCTCAACGACATCAAATACTTTGAAAAGCCACCGCTGCAATACTGGGCGACTGCGGCTGCGTATGAAGTGTTTGGCGAACATCAATGGACTTCACGTTTGTGGGCAGGGCTGACTGGTTTTGCCGGAATTTTCTTGGTGTGGTTTGCGGGGCTGCGTTTATTCGGGCGAGAAGCAGCGGCTTATGCCGCCATGATACTGGGCAGTAGTTTGTTGTATGTATTGATTGGGCACGTCAATACTTTGGACATGGGCGTGACGTTTTTTATCTCGCTAGGAATTTTTGCATTTCTGCTGGCGCAAAATGAAATCAATGTAAATGCTCAGCGTAGCTGGATGTTGCTGGCATGGGCAGGCATGGCGCTTGCGGTGTTGAGCAAAGGCTTGATGGGATTGATTTTGCCGGGTACTGCAATTTTTATTTATTGCCTGGTGCAACGAGACTTTGCAGTGCTAAAACGTATGCACTGGTTAGCGGGGCTGGCAGTATTTTTCCTTATTTCTGCACCGTGGTTTTATTTCGTGATGAAAGCCAATCCGGAATTTTTCGATAAGTTCTTTATCTACGAGCACTACCTGCGCTTCACCACCAAGGTGCATGATCGTTACCAGCCGTGGTATTACTTTATTCCGATTTTGTTGTCAGGCGCATTACCGTGGACGTTGGTGATGTTGGATACATTGTGGCGTACTTGGCGGGATAATGTTTTGCCACCTAAGACTTTTAATGCGGCTCGATTCCTGATGATCTGGGCGGTATTTATCTATGTGTTCTTTTCGATTTCCGGTTCGAAGTTACCATCGTATTTATTGCCTATGTTTCCCGCATTGGCATTATTGATGGGCAAGCGTATGGCAGAAATCTCTGCACAGACTTTGCTCAAGCAAATTGTACCCGTCATCTTATTCGGTGTGGCCTTGCTGGTGCTTGCACTCAATGTAGGGAAATTAGCCGATACGACCTTGCAGAAAGTACTCTACCCACAATATACAAGCTGGCTGGTCTTGTCAGCCTTGGTGCTGTTAGCAGGTCTGTTGGGTAGTATGTGGATGTTGCGCCGCGAGCAAAAACTGATCGCCATTGCTACACTTTCAGTGAGTTCCTTGTTGTTCGCTCAAATCGGATTATCGGGATACAACGTATTGGCAGTCGAACGTTCCGCCAAACATATTGCCGCAGCCATCGCGCCGCAACTCAAAGCAGGTGCGCCGTTTTATTCCGTAATGGATTATGAGCAAACTTTACCGTTTTATTTGAAACGTACTTTTACTTTGGTGCAGTATCAAGATGAAATGGGTTTTGGCCTAGGGCAAGAACCGCAACGCTGGATACCGACTGTAGAAGAATTCGCGCCAGTGTGGGCTGCACAAACGGAGGCCTATGCTATCGTTCCTGTACATGCCTATCCGCAATTGCAAAAACTTGGATTGACTATGCAGATTATTTTTGAAGACTCACAAAACATTGTGGTGAAAAAATCTCAGAATGTGACTAACAGCACTCCCCTCTCCCTCGATGGGAGAGGGGTAGGGGAGAGGGTGGCACAACCATGAGTTTGATCAGCTTTGCTTTGATATTCACTGGTGTGATGCTCAATGCCACCGCGCAGATACTGATGAAGGCCGGGACAAATGCCATCGGCTATTTCGATTTCAATATGGAAAACATTGTTCCGATAGGCTGGAAGCTGGCAACGGAGTGGCACATTGTCGCTGCACTGTTTTGCTATGCGCTCAGCGTGGTGATCTGGATATTGGCCTTGTCGCGTGTGCCGGTCAGCATTGCCTTTCCCATGTTGTCTATGGCGTATGTGGTGAATGCGGTTGCGGCTTGGTATTTGTTGGGTGAAGCGTTCAACCCCACCAAGTTGATTGGTATGGGCGTGATTATTCTTGGCGTGATTATTATTTCGCGGGCATAGGGTAAACGCAGTGCTCAATAAAATCTCCGTTCGTGGTGAGCTTGTCGAACCATGAATGGAAAATAACAAAAAAATGATGAGTTAATCTGTCACCCTTCGACAAGCTCAGGGCGAACGGCTTTAGAAATTTATAACGGATATAACCATGACTACTTTCCTTCCCTTCTCCAAACCCACCATCGACGAAGCCACCATCGCTTCCGTGGCGGAGACGCTGCGTTCCGGCTGGATCACCAGTGGCCCGAAAGTAGCGGAATTTGAAAAGCAGTTATCCGCCTATTTTGGTGGTCGTCCCGTGCGCACCTTTAACTCTGGCACTTGCACGATGGAAATCGCGCTGCGCATCGCGGGCATTGGTGCGGGTGATGAAGTCATCACCACGCCGATCTCTTGGGTGGCAACGGCGAACGTGATTCTTGAAGTGGGTGCGATACCTGTGTTTGCGGACATTGACCCCATCACGCGCAACATCGATCTGGATAAAGTGGAAGCCGCGATTACGCCGAAAACTCGCGCCATCATTCCCGTGTACCTAGCGGGTAAGCCGCTGGATATGGACAGGTTGTATGCGATTGCCGCCAAGCACAAGCTGCGCGTGATCGAAGATGCCGCGCAAGCGATGGGCTCAACATGGCAGGGCAAGCCGATAGGCTCGTTCGGTGATTTTGTTTCGTTTAGTTTTCAGGCCAACAAGAACATCACCACCTCCGAAGGCGGTTGTCTGGTGCTGAACAACGAGGCCGAAGCGTTGCTCGCGGAAAAATATCGCCTGCAAGGTGTGATGCGCAGCGGCTGGGACGGCATCGAAGTGGACGTGCTGGGCGGCAAGTACAACATGACTGACATCGCCGCCGCGATTGGGCTGGGGCAATTTTCAAAACTGAATGAAATCACCGCGCATCGACGCAAACTCGCCCAACATTATTTCGCCACCCTCGGCAAAGATTTTGAAGCGCAAACGGGCGCACAACTGCCGCCTGCCGAATTCCAAAATACCAACTGGCATCTGTTCCAAATCGTCTTGCCAGAGCGCATCACCCGACCTGAGTTTATGGAAAAGATGAAAGCGCACAACATCGGCATCGGCTTCCACTACGCACCGATACACCTGTTCAAACTGTATCGCGTGTTGGGTTTCAAGGAAGGCATGTTCTCAGTGGCGGAACGAGTTGGTAAGCAGATCGTTTCGTTGCCGATGTTCTATGCGATGAATGAAAGCGATGTTGAGCGCACGTGTGCGGCGATGGTTGAAGTGTTGACCGTGTCGGTTGCTTTGCGTTAGATATCACGATATGTTCAAGACCATTGTTTCGCGCCTGTTCAAGCAAAGCATAGGCCCAGCCATTGTGGCTATTGCGTATTCGCTATGGCAGCATTGGCCAATTGGGCTAAGCACTCAAATATCAATGTTGTTCGGGAGTTTTGCGGCTGCGTTTTTTCTTGCTAGTTGGTTTGCAGGTCAAGTTTTGCGCACGTCGAAGCAGGTTCATGACGAAGAACGCTTTAATACAATCATTAATCGCCTGGACGGTTTTGATGCAAAGTCTCTAGAGAATTTGAAGTTGGCTACTATCGACCAAATTGATGCACAGGCTGATCTTTTGAGTTTGCAGGCCTCCGTCAAGCTATTGGTGCCTGAGCATATCAAAGCAATGATCTATTCGATGCACTTGGATCAAGGCGATCCCGTAGATGCGCCGTTTGTAAAACCCTGGGCGGTTAGCGACGAATCTCTTGCGGTTGGAAGAAGGATGCTCAAAGAAGCTGCGGAGCGGGCACAAAAATGAGCATCTCCTGAACATGGTGCAATGCGCTACGCTATGGCAATCCCAATTTCGTTATATCCGCGCTGTACTGTAAAATGCCGCCCCATGAATCCACTTCAACTTTCCGTCATCATTCCCGTCTATAACGAAGAGCAAGGCTTGCAATCTTTGTTTGACCGTTTGTATCCGGCACTCGATAAACTCAACATCAGTTACGAAATCTTGTTCATCAATGATGGCAGCCGTGATCGTTCGCCTGCGATTTTGCGCGAGCAATTTCAGAAGCGTCCTGATGTGACGCGGGTGATTTTGTTTAACGGTAACTTTGGTCAACACATGGCAATCATGGCCGGGTTTGAACATAGTCGCGGGCAGCGCGTGGTGACGCTGGATGCGGACTTGCAGAATCCGCCTGAGGATACTGGCTTGCTGTTGGCGAAGATGGATGAGGGGCATGATTACGTCGGCTCGATTCGCCGTCAGCGTAGCGACAGTTGGTGGCGACATGTGGCATCGCGCGCCATGAATGGGCTGCGTGAAAAAATCACTCACATCAAAATGACCGATCAGGGCTGTATGTTTCGCGCTTATGACCGCAATATCATCGATGCGATCAATAGTTGCAAGGAAGTCAGTACCTTCATTCCTGCCTTGGCCTATACCTTTGCACGTAACCCAGCCGAGGTGGTAGTGGGGCATGAAGAACGCGCGGCTGGTGAATCGAAGTATTCGATGTACAGTTTGATTCGCCTAAACTTTGATTTGATGACCAGCTTCTCGCTATTGCCGTTGCAGATGTTCTCTATGCTGGGCATGCTGATCTCGGTGTTCTCGGCATTTTTCTTTGTGTTCCTGGTGGTTCGCCGTTTAATCATTGGCCCGGAAGCGGAAGGTTTGTTCACGCTTTTTGCACTGATGTTCTTCCTCATCGGAATCGCGCTATTTGGAATCGGCCTGCTTGGCGAATACATCGGACGTATCTATCAGCAAGTGCGTCACCGTCCGCGTTATCTGGTTGAGGCCGTTCTAGAG
>JABFRF010000173.1 GCA_013141315.1 Gallionella sp.
GTAGCGCGCCCTCTCACGAGGGCGCGAGGATTGAAACCCTGTACAGGAATATAAACTCTGGAATGAGGCGGTGGTAGCGCGCCCTCTCACGAGGGCGCGAGGATTGAAACAGGCATACATTGCTGTGTTGACTGGTAAATTTATTGTAGCGCGCCCTCTCACGAGGGCGCGAGGATTGAAACAATCCAGACACATCAACATTAAATGAACGCACATGTGGTAGCGCGCCCTCTCACGAGGGCGCGAGGATTGAAACCCAGTTTCGTCGGTACCAATTATTTGGCATGGCGGTAGCGCGCCCTCTCACGAGGGCGCGAGGATTGAAACCCGTGATTGGAAAGATAGGGATCGTACTGCACTAAGTAGCGCGCCCTCTCACGAGGGCGCGAGGATTGAAACAAAAAACCATGCCGCCTGAGTTCGATTTTGCGCTGTAGCGCGCCCTCTCACGAGGGCGCGAGGATTGAAACCTCAGAATGTCCCTCTTTGCATTACTACGCTTTTGTAGCGCGCCCTCTCACGAGGGCGCGAGGATTGAAACGACTCGACCATTAGCAACCAAACCAGATGTGCAAGGTAGCGCGCCCTCTCACGAGGGCGCGAGGATTGAAACAAAATGATTTGCGAGACAGAGCTAGAGGTTTACCGGTAGCGCGCCCTCTCACGAGGGCGCGAGGATTGAAACAAATTATCGACAAGCAAATTCGTCTCGCGCTTTGGTAGCGCGCCCTCTCACGAGGGCGCGAGGATTGAAACACTTTGGGCTGGGCTGGCAACCCTACTACATTGGGGTAGCGCGCCCTCTCACGAGGGCGCGAGGATTGAAACGCGCAGAATGATTTAGTTGATATTGTGCATACACTGTAGCGCGCCCTCTCACGAGGGCGCGAGGATTGAAACGCTTCGTTTTACATGGTCAAAATTTTTGTTTGAAGCGTAGCGCGCCCTCTCACGAGGGCGCGAGGATTGAAACGACTGTGCGTATCTTTTTATCAACATTCTAAGCGGTAGCGCGCCCTCTCACGAGGGCGCGAGGATTGAAACATGCTGGTGCGCTCCTTAAAGTTAGTCGAATTAGGTAGCGCGCCCTCTCACGAGGGCGCGAGGATTGAAACGCCAAACGTCTGCGCTACTTTCGCACCAAACGCGGTAGCGCGCCCTCTCACGAGGGCGCGAGGATTGAAACAATGCAATCTTCGCAGTGAGCGCGGCGTCCGATGTGTAGCGCGCCCTCTCACGAGGGCGCGAGGATTGAAACTGCATCGGCGTACTCCACCTTGTAGTGCATACCGTGTAGCGCGCCCTCTCACGAGGGCGCGAGGATTGAAACAGAGAGGCGCATGAGTTCGTTTTAAGATTCAAGAGTAGCGCGCCCTCTCACGAGGGCGCGAGGATTGAAACGGCCTGGTCAAGATGTTTATCAAAAAATCTGTCGGTAGCGCGCCCTCTCACGAGGGCGCGAGGATTGAAACTCATGATAACTATCAGTGCCTTTGCCAAGTGAATGTAGCGCGCCCTCTCACGAGGGCGCGAGGATTGAAACCTTGCTCGCTGATGCCCATTAGATTCGGAACAAGCAGTAGCGCGCCCTCTCACGAGGGCGCGAGGATTGAAACAACTTTCGCCAACTCAGCGTAGCAATATAACCACGTAGCGCGCCCTCTCACGAGGGCGCGAGGATTGAAACATCCGTGGCGGAAGCTGGCACGCTGGTTGATGCGGTAGCGCGCCCTCTCACGAGGGCGCGAGGATTGAAACAATTGCTACCGCCACACGCCTTGTCTCGGCATCAACAGTAGCGCGCCCTCTCACGAGGGCGCGAGGATTGAAACAGATATTTTCCTGCCATATCCTGTAGTGCAAGGTGTAGCGCGCCCTCTCACGAGGGCGCGAGGATTGAAACAAGGCAGGCAAGATATACGCTGGCTTTTGCGTTGGTAGCGCGCCCTCTCACGAGGGCGCGAGGATTGAAACATATTGTCACCGAGCGTTGCGAACGTGTTAACGATGTAGCGCGCCCTCTCACGAGGGCGCGAGGATTGAAACTATCACTGGCGAATCGCTTGACCTTGGTGTTATGGGTAGCGCGCCCTCTCACGAGGGCGCGAGGATTGAAACATATTGTCACCGAGCGTTGCGAACGTGTTAACGATGTAGCGCGCCCTCTCACGAGGGCGCGAGGATTGAAACAAGCCGATCAGTGACGCGCAGAAGTTGGAAATCATGTAGCGCGCCCTCTCACGAGGGCGCGAGGATTGAAACAATAGTTGAGGCGATGACGCTGATGGACACGCCATGTAGCGCGCCCTCTCACGAGGGCGCGAGGATTGAAACGATAGTACCGCCTGTGATATACCCGCAGGAATGCCGGTAGCGCGCCCTCTCACGAGGGCGCGAGGATTGAAACAAGCACCACCCCAGCACGGAAAGTCATTAGCAGCAAGTAGCGCGCCCTCTCACGAGGGCGCGAGGATTGAAACGTTTGAAACGCTCAGTGAAGACGAATGCAAATCACGTAGCGCGCCCTCTCACGAGGGCGCGAGGATTGAAACGTAACTTTCCGTACCCTTGCCAAGAGAATTAAAATGTAGCGCGCCCTCTCACGAGGGCGCGAGGATTGAAACCACCACAGCCTCTTCGCTAATCATGCCCTCTGACTCGTAGCGCGCCCTCTCACGAGGGCGCGAGGATTGAAACGGCAATTAAAATGGTTCGGCGGTCTAAAAGTAGAGTAGCGCGCCCTCTCACGAGGGCGCGAGGATTGAAACATCGGTGCCTTGGGATTTAAAGGCAAATAAGCAGGGTAGCGCGCCCTCTCACGAGGGCGCGAGGATTGAAACTTCAACACTTCAACTTCCTGTTTGCACCTCTGGCTGTAGCGCGCCCTCTCACGAGGGCGCGAGGATTGAAACTCACTATGCTTAACGGTACGGGCTGCATGGCTGCGTAGCGCGCCCTCTCACGAGGGCGCGAGGATTGAAACCCCTTCGCCCGTGAGCCAGTGGACACCTGCGAAGGGTAGCGCGCCCTCTCACGAGGGCGCGAGGATTGAAACCCCTCGGCGGTGGGTTGGCGGTACGCAGCAATCACGTAGCGCGCCCTCTCACGAGGGCGCGAGGATTGAAACTCAGCGTGGATGCAGGTACAGATGCAAAAATGCTCGTAGCGCGCCCTCTCACGAGGGCGCGAGGATTGAAACGAGAATTGATTTGAACCATTGCGGAGAAAGTAAAGTAGCGCGCCCTCTCACGAGGGCGCGAGGATTGAAACATCTCCCAGCCCGGACACTTGCCCGTAGTCAAGCGTAGCGCGCCCTCTCACGAGGGCGCGAGGATTGAAACAAGATCAACGTAGCATGATTGAAAGTGATGCCATCGTAGCGCGCCCTCTCACGAGGGCGCGAGGATTGAAACTTTGATGGTGCCGATAAACTGCGGCAGCGATCTAGGAGGTAGCGCGCCCTCTCACGAGGGCGCGAGGATTGAAACAGTAACAGCACGCGCTTGCTCTTCTGCCTGATTTTATCAGGCGTTCCGCCCAGCTTGGCAAGAAAACTCTTTAGTGTGTGAAACACATACCAAATGGAGTTACCCAGTTATTTTCGTTTGATCCAATTGCACCGCAGTCATTGCCTCGGCGGGCGATACCACACCTTTGTTGCGCGCATAAACGCAGCCTTTTGATGTGCCAATTGCAACGACGCGCTCGCCTTGATTGAAGGTGTGGGTCATATAAAAATACTTGTCGTCCCAGTACGTCACTTCGAGTTTGACATCAAATTTTTGCAGTACGCCGAGTGGCTTTTTATACGTCATGGTGTGTTCGGCAATCACGGGAATCCAGTTGCGTTTGAACATGGCTTTCATCAACCCAGAGCGGATAAATAAGTCGACTCGATTGAGGTCGCAGATCGTGAGGTAACGCCCATTATTCATGTGAAAGTTGATATCGAGGTCATTGGGCAATACACGCAATCGCAATGTGCTGATCAAATTTTCCGGCGTAATCCGCTCACGAAATAGAGAGAGGATGAACACGTAGAACATTCGGAATATCAAATTCACTGCATTACCCTATCCTGCTACTAAACCGGATTCGCTTGATCGAAAAAACGATGCTCCAAACTAAATTGATTTGCTAAATGCACACCTAACGCCTGAATCCCAAAACGTTCAGTTGCATGATGCCCCGCCGCAATAAATGCCACGCCCGTTTCATTCGCTAAGTGAAAGTTTTGCTCGGAGATTTCACCGGTTAGGTACGCATCTACACCTTGCGCAACGGCTTGCTCAAAGTAACCTTGCGCGCCACCGCTGCACCATGCGACGGTGCGAATAATTTTTCCACCATCACCGATAATTTGTGGTTTGCGCTGCAAACTCTGTTCAATTTTCAAACCAAATTGCGCGAGTGATTGCGGCTCATTGAGCAAGCCTTTCCACACCATATTTTGTTCGCCGAATCTGCCCTGCTCTGTGAAGCCAAGCAGCTTGCCGAGTTGTGCGTTATTGCCCAGTTCGGCATGCGCATCAAGCGGTAAGTGGTACGCCAATAGGCTCACATCGTTACGCAACAATTCCGATATACGACGCTTCTTGATGCCAACAACGGTTGCATCTTCGTTGCGCCAAAAATAGCCATGGTGAACAAGGATAGCATCCGCACCCCATGCAATAGCTTCGTCCAGCACCGCTTGCGAAGCCGTCACTGCCGTGGCGATGCGCCGCACTTCGGCGCGGCCTTCTACCTGCAAACCGTTCGGGCAATAATCTTTGAAGAGGCTGGTTTGTAATAGGCTTGCGTTATAATCGCGCAGTTCATTGAGCAGCATGATGGCGTTCCATAATTGACTAAACTGGATTTATCATACCATGCGTAAACATTGGCTTCTCTTCTCGCAAACCGTCACCATCGCGCTCGCACTGCTGTTCATTATTCACACACTGAAGCCCGAATTATTGCCAAGCGCGGCACGCAGCGGCGTGGTCACGCTGTATGAAAACACCACACAAGAAGCAGCTAACAAAATACCTGCGAATGGACTGAGCACCGCAGCCAAGAAAGCCATGCCCACCGTAGTGAACATCTTCACCAGCACGGTGATTAAATCAACGGGCAATCCATTTATTGACGACCCTCGCTTCAAATTTTTCTTTGGTGACCCGCTCGACACTGAGCCACAAAATAACTCCAGCCTTGGCTCTGGTGTCATTGTCAGCTCGGAAGGCTATATCCTGACTAATCATCATGTGGTGGAAGCCGCCGATCAAATCGAAGTTGCACTTGCCGATGGCCGAAAAGCCAAAGCACATGTGATCGGCTCTGACCCCGAAACGGATTTAGCCGTGATCAAAATCGATCTTCCTGGCAGCCTGCCCGCCATCACATTTGGTAATCCCGAAAATGCACAAGTCGGCGACATCGTACTCGCCATTGGCAATCCATTCGGCGTGGGAGAGACGGTCACCATGGGCATCGTTAGCGCGCTCAAACGTGACCACTTAGGACTCAACGCATTCGAAAGCTTTATTCAGACTGATGCGGCAATCAACCCCGGCAACTCGGGTGGCGCATTAGTCGATAGCAACGGAAATTTAATCGGCATCAACAGCGCGATTTATTCACCGAACGGTGGCTCGCTTGGCATTGGCTTTGCCATTCCTGCCAACACTGCGAAAAGCACCATGGAGCAAATCATCTTGCATGGCTCAGTCACACGCGGCTGGATAGGATTAGGCGTTCAAGAACTCACACCGGAATTAGTAGAATCATTCCAGCTCGGTGCAACTAAAGGCGTATTGATAACTGAAGTAATCCGCAACAGCCCTGCAGAAAAGGCAGGGATCAAAGTGGGTGACGTTTTAATTTCAATAGATGACAAAGCGATTGAGAGCTGGCGCGTGATGCTGAACACCATATCCGGCTTTCCGCCCGATAAAAACGTACACCTTAAATTGCTGCGCGATGGCAAATCGATCAGCCTGCAAGCGGTAATCGGCACGCGACCCAAACAAACTACCCAGTAGTGGAATGTCGATTGCGGCTAATTCGCGTCTGCAATTTTTTTAACTTGCTTCATCCAACTTGCCACCACTATTCCCGCTTCGTAAAGCAACCACAGCGGCATCGCCAACATGAATTGCGAGACCACATCGGGTGGAGTGAATATCGCACCGACGATGAATGCGCCGACTATCACGTAAGGACGAATTTCGCGCAACTTTTCCACCGTGACGAAGCCCATGCGCACGAGCAAAATGACGGCGACGGGTACTTGAAAAGTGACACCAAACGCCATGAACATGCCCAACACGAAGCTTAGGTATTTGTCGATGTCGGTCATCACTGCCACACCTTGCGGCGCGCTGGCGGTGATGAAACCGAACACCACGGGAAACACGACGAAATACGCAAAGGCCATGCCGCAAAAAAACAGCACCGTGCTGGCTATAATTAAAGGCCACACTAAACGCTTCTCATGTGCGTATAAACCGGGTGCGACGAAGCGCCAAATTTGGTACAGGATGTAAGGCAGCGCGATCAAGAATGCCGCCATCATCGCCACTTTGAGTGGCACAAAAAATGGCGTGGTGACATCGGTGGCGATCATCTGCCCGCCCTTGGGCAGCTTGGCTAATAGCGGTTGCGCGAGCAGTGTGTAGAGATCGGATGCCCACGGAAACAGGCAAATAAACACCAGCAATAACGCCACCACGGAATGCAGCAGACGGTTGCGCAACTCGATTAAGTGAGCGACAAAAGTCTCGGTGGTGGTTGCGGGTTTAGGGGTATCGCTCATGGATTATTGAGCTGTTGCTTCACAAAATTTGCTCATGCAACAGGATTGCTAGGCTTTGTTTCAACAACAGCGTCAGTTTTCTCAGGCGTTGAAAGTTTGGCAACTGCTGCGTTAATTTGCTGCATTTGCTCATCGGCGGTAAGCGCGATATTTTTCACTGACTGCTCTACCGACTGCGCTTCGGCTTGAACCTTAGCTTGCAGCTGGCGAAATTCTTCAACCGCCATGTCACGTGAGATGTCGGCTTTCACGCCGTTCACATAGCGTTGTGCACGTCCATATAAATGCCCCAAAGTCCGCGCTACTTTCGGCAGGCGTTCAGGACCGATGACCACGAGTGCCACAACTAAAACGACGATTAGTTCGGGGAAGCTAAAGTCAAACATTGCTTGAGTTTAAGCGGCCTTAAACGTCTGTTGTTTTTTTATTTTTCACTTCACCTTCGATTGTCTGTCCGCCTTCTTTAATCTGCGTGGAAGCTTCGTCATCGGTTTTCATGCCCTCTTTGAAACCTTTCACTGCGCCACCCAAATCACTGCCCATATTGCGCAATTTTTTTGTACCGAAAATCAGCACGACCACCAACAATACGATTAACCAATGCCAAATACTAAGTGAGCCCATGATGTACTCCTTTTCGATTAACTACGTTTAACCATCGGCGGTATATTTCCACCACCAATGACATGAATATGTAAATGAAACACTTCTTGACCGCCGCCTTTTCCAGTGTTGATGACGGTGCGGAATCCATTCTCCAAACCTTGCTCGCAAGCCAAGCGGGAAGCCAATACCAGCATCTTGCCAAGCAAGGCGGAATGCGCCTCGTCAGCCTGCGCCAATGAATCCAAATGCAACTTGGGAATCAACATGAAATGCACTGGCGCAACGGGATTGATGTCGTGAAATGCGAACACTTCATCGTCCTCATACACCTTGCGACTGGGAATTTCACCACGCGCAATTTTGCAGAATAAGCAGTCGCTCACACTCACTCCTTTGCTCGACTATTTTTTTCAGCGATGCCGGACAAGCCTTCACGACGCGCCAACTCACTCAACACATCTTGCGCACTCAAACCGTGATGCACCAGCAGCACCATGTTGTGAAACCATAAATCAGCCACTTCGTAAACGAGATGCGTTTTATCACCTTGCTTACTGGCCAAAATCACCTCGGTTGCTTCTTCGCCCACTTTTTTCAGAATAGCATCTTCACCTTTACTGAATAATTTGGCGACATAGGAACTCTCTGGTGCAGCATTTTTGCGCGCTTCCAGCGTGTCGGTCAAACGTTGCAATATATCGTTGCTCATTATTTCAAACCAGCTTCTTGTAAATTTCTTCCGGTGATTTCAACACCGCATCCACTTCAACCCACTTGCCATTTTCCAAGCGACTGAAGAAACAACTCTCACGGCCTGTATGGCAAGCAATACCGCCATGTTGTTCGATTTGCAGAAGTATTACGTCACCATCACAATCAAGACGTATCTCCTTGACACGTTGAATATGACCGGACTCTTCGCCCTTGTGCCACAATTTTTTTCGGGAACGTGACCAATACACCGCTTCATTTTTTTGCCAAGTCAGTTGAAGCGCCTCACGATTCATCCACGCCACCATCAACACTCGACCCGTAGTTGCGTCCTGCGCAATGGCAGTAACTAAGCCGTCTGCCGCCCAATTGACTTTATTTAGCCAAGCTTCTTTCATAAGCGAATTTCTATTCCTTGTTGCGCCATAAATTGTTTGGCTTGCTGCACGGTATATTCGCCAAAATGAAAAATACTCGCTGCCAGAACCGCATCTGCTCCACCCAGTTTTACGCCATCGGCGAGGTGCTGCAAATTACCCACACCGCCGCTAGCAATGACCGGGATTTCCAATGCATCCGTCACCGCTTTGGTCAATGCCAAATCAAAACCATTTTTCTGCCCATCTCTATCCATACTGGTGAGCAAAATTTCGCCTGCACCGAACTGCTGCATCTTGCTCGCCCATTCGATTACATCTAAGCCTGTTGCCTTGCGTCCACCGTGAGTAAACACCTCCCAGCGGCCTGTTTGAACTTGCTTTGCATCAATAGCGACCACAATACATTGCGAACCATACCGTGCGGCAGCGTCAGCCACCAATTGAGGGTTCACCACGGCGGAAGTATTGATGCTCACTTTATCCGCACCTGCATTTAACAAATTACGCACATCGCTGACTTCGCGCACACCCCCACCAACAGTCAGTGGAATAAATACTTCCGACGCAACTTGCTCGATGATGCGGAAGATAATGCCTCGGTCATCTGAACTGGCAGTGATGTCGAGAAAAGTTAGCTCATCTGCACCCTGTTCATTATAGCGACGCGCAATTTCGACGGGATCGCCCGCATCACGCAGCTCAACAAAACTCACGCCTTTGACCACACGGCCGGCGGTTACGTCCAAACAAGGAATGATGCGTTTAGCGAGCATTACAGTTTAGGTGAAAGTTCGTCAGCCAACGCTTGCGCGGCACGCAAATCTAATGAACCTTCATAGATTGCACGCCCGGTGATTGCACCCGTGATACCTTCAGCTTGCACAGCACACAGTGCCCGCACATCGTCCAGATTGGTGATGCCGCCGCTGGCGATGACCGGTACATGTAAGGGTTTGGCCAATTCCACTGTGGCAGGAATATTCACACCGGACATCATGCCATCTCGCCCGATGTCGGTATAGATAATCGCTTCCACGCCGTAGCCTTCGAAACGTTTAGCCAGATCGCCCACATCATGCCCGGTGAGCTTAGACCAGCCATCCACGGCAACTTTGCCAGCCTTGGCATCCAAACCAACCATGATGTGACCAGGAAAGGCATCGCACGCCTCATGCAAAAATCCCGGCACTTTCACTGCTGCTGTGCCGATGATGATGTAGGTCACACCCAGATCAAGGTAACGTTCGATAGTTTCCAAATCTCGAATTCCACCACCGAGCTGCACAGGCACGTCCAGCCCCACTGCCTCGATGATGCTCTTCACCGCAGCTTCATTTTTCGGCTTACCCGCAAAAGCACCATTCAAATCGACCAGATGCAATCGTCGCGCACCTTGCGCCAACCAATGCTTCGCGGTGGCAGCAGGGTCTTCCGAAAACACCGTAGCATCTTCCATCAAGCCTTGCTTGAGGCGCACACAATGACCGTCTTTCAAATCAATCGCAGGAATAATTAGCATAGTAATAAGTTAAGTTAATTAAGGATTCCACTGGGTAAAGTTTTGTAATAGTTGCAGCCCTGCTACATGGCTTTTTTCGGGGTGAAACTGCACCGCGAATAAATTATCTTGCGCGATGGCGCAGACGAAAGGCTTTGGATATTCGCAAGTAGCTTGCACGACGTTTTCATTTTGTGGTCGCACATAGTAGCTGTGCACAAAGTAAAAACGCGCATCTTGCTCGATGCGGCTCCATAAAGGATGCGCAGGGACAACGTGTTTCACCTGATTCCAACCCATGTGCGGCACTTTAAGTTTATTACCCTGCGCATCTTTTAGCGGACTAACGAAACGCACCACCTCGCCTGACAACAAACCCAAACCAGCCACATCGCCTTCTGCGCTATGCTCAAACAACATTTGCAGCCCGATGCAAATTCCGAGAAAAGGCTTGCTGCGTGCTGCTTCCAGCACCGCATTGCGCAAGCCTCGCGCATCCAGTTCACGCATACAATCGGGCATCGCACCCTGACCGGGAAACACCACGCGATTGGCTTTTGCAATCAGCTGAGCATCATCAGTCACGACAATTTCAGTGTTTGGCGCAACCTTGCTCAAGGCCTGTTTGACCGAACGCAAGTTGCCCATCCCGTAATCTACGACAGCAATCATTTTGACTACAGTGAGCCTTTAGTTGAAGGCATCATGCCAGCCATGCGTGGATCAAGCTCCAGTGCCATGCGTAGCGCACGACCAAAAGCCTTAAAAATTGTCTCAGCCTGATGATGCGCGTTATTGCCCGCGAGGTTATCTATGTGCAATGTAACTAATGCATGACTCACAAAGCCTTGGAAAAATTCGTGGAATAAATCCACATCAAAATTGCCAATACTGCCGCGCACAAACTCACAGTTGAACACTAGGCCAGGGCGACCGGAAATGTCCAACACCACCCTCGACAAAGCCTCATCGAGCGGCACATAAGCCTGCCCGTAGCGACGCAGGCCTTTTTTATCGTTCACCGCCTGATTAAACGCCTGCCCCAAGGTGATGCCGATGTCTTCCACAGTGTGATGCGCATCGATATGTAAATCACCCTTGGCGATAATATTCAAATCAACCAGCCCATGCCGCGCGATCTGATCCATCATGTGATCGAGAAACGGCAGCCCCGTGTCAAACTTGGCTTTGCCGCTACCGTCCAAATTGATTTCGACGCTGATTTGCGTCTCTAAAGTGTTACGTGAAACTTGTGCGCTGCGCATGATTTTTACCCTGTCAAAGTTGCCTGCAAAGCAACAATAAATTTCTCATTCTCTTGCGGTGTACCAACCGTCACTCGCAAACAGTCTTTCAACATGTGATGCCCACTATTCAAATTCTTTATCAACACACCGCGCTGTTTTAAGCCATTAAATACATCCGTGGCGTTCGCAACTCGGAATAACAAAAAGTTCGCCTCGCTGGGATAAACCTGCACACCCGCAATGGCATTTAATTGCTGAAATAACTTCGTGCGATCCTGCTTGATTTGCTCGGCTTGTTGCAACAAAACCTCGTGATACTGCAACATTTTTTCCGCCACCACCTGCGGCAAGACACCCACATTATACGGCAAGCGCAGTTTTTCCAACTCATTCAACCACGACGTACTGCCCGCCAAAAATCCCAAGCGCAAACCCGCCATGCCCAGTTTAGAAAAAGTGCGCATCACCAATAGATTGGGATAATCTGCCAAGCGTGGAATAAAGCTATCATCGGCAAACGCGTAATACGCCTCATCCACCACCACCAAGCCTTGTGCAGCCTCAATGATTTGAATTACCTCGTGCGCTGCAAACGAATTGCCAGTTGGATTATTCGGGTAAGCCAAAAATATCAGTGCAGGTTGTTCGCGCTGGATAGTTTTCAACATTTGCGGCATATCAAGCGCAAAGTTCTCCGTCAGCGGCACGCCCACATAGCGCATGCCCGTAAACGTGGCGATCATTTTGTACATCACAAACGATGGCTCAACGCTCAACAACTTTGCGCCTGGCTTATTCACCGCCATTGCCAGCAATTGAATAATTTCATCCGAACCATTGCCCAGCAACACAGCCATGCCTTGCGGCAAATTAGTTACATGATGAATTTTCGCTTTAAGCGACGCAGCACTGGGATCGGGATAACGGTTAATGGCGGTTGAGGCAACCAGCTCCGCAATTTCGGCACGCAGTGCCTGCGGCAACAGATAGGGGTTTTCCATCGCATCCAGCTTGATGTAGCCCGCGCTATCGGGGACGTGATAAGCATAAAGCGCAAGAATTTCTTCGCGCAAAAGCGCCTTGGGAAGGTGTGCTGAAGTGACAGACATGAAGCAGAATTAAAAATAAATAACAACGACAGGAAGCTTATCACATAAGGGCAACGCTATAAATTCCGATTTCACCTGCGCAACTCAAAACACACCCTGCCCTCTTGGTTACTCACCAGCGCCATCCTGTAACCCAGCTGTTCAGCCCAGCGCGCCGCTTGATACAACCCTATACCTAAGCCACCCTCCGAAACAACCACCCCTTGCATTAACTTTGACGCGATTCTGTCCGCAACCGGCGTACCACTGTCGATCACAGATAAACACAATGGCTCTATCTGGACTTCAACGATGATTCTTATATTTGGCTCGGATTGACGTTTTCTAACCACGTTGTCCAGCAAATTATCCACCACACAATCGAACAAAGCTGAGGGAATATCGATACTCGGCAACGCATCTGGTGCGCGCCATTCAATTTCATGCTGTTGGTTGCGCAACTTCAATGCGTTCCACCAAATTGGCAGCGCCAGCTGCATCGTTTCACCCTCTGCCTCTGGCTGCTCAAGCTTATTCAATGTCATCTCAATCCGTTGCGTAATAAGCGGCAGCTGTTGTTTGAGCAGGTATTGCGCGCGTTCATTGGGGCTTTGCGCAATGGTGGTGAGAGACAACAATGATTGCAGCATATTTTTAAGGTCATGCGTCAAACGAGCACCCGTTTCATACACGGCTTGCAAACGCGTCATGTCGCGCAAAGTTTGCTCACGCTGCTTGGCTTGATAAGAATAGGCGATAAGCTTCACCAGCAAATTGATGTGCAACAACAAAGCAGGATTAAGCGGTTGCTTGGCATACAGCGTAAATTTCAAGGCAGATTCTTCAACCATGACCGTGTGCTTGGTGAGCTGCCCCAGCTTTCCATTGCCATCGGGAGATTGCCAAGTCATCCCTGATAGCCATGTCAGATCTGTCAGCAAAGTAATCGCCTTATTGAGATAAGCTGACGCATCGGATTCTTGTTGTGCCGCTTCTGCCAGCCTGGTGAGCCAGCTTTCAAAGGGTGTACCCACATTTAGCAAATATCGGGAAAACTGCACTTGCAGTCCGCCAAATCCAAAACGGGGACTCCACAGCAAACCGAATATCAACAGCACCAAACCCATCAAAAACAAGGTGCGCAGCAAGGCCTCCAAGTAATCCAAGTGCGCCAGCGTCATGAATGCGAGACTACCCAGCACCACCAGAGTCAACATCAAAAACAACAATAGACTATAAATGAAATCGACCACTTGTACACTATTGACCGGCTCATCGTTGCTCGCCGGCAAAGCAGCGATCACCAGCAACAGTAATGGCAGCGCATAACGAATCATGATCTGACCGACTTCGATGATAGTGGACTGTTGATCAAATAGATTCGGTACAACCCACAGCAACAATAGCGCAAGCAAATACACCATCAGGGTCAGATATAAAAAGCGCGCCGCACGATCCCTAAACACAAACACCCGCGCACCAACCAAACCAAACAACCCGATCAACCAAAAAGTGAGCGTCCACCAATTCAACCAAAATAGTGCTACAGCAGCAATCAAGACTATGAGCGCAAACGCACCCCAGCCTATCTCACGCTCGCCACGCCATAAGGGTTGCCATAATAAAAACAAGCCCATGTGTGCCAACAACAGGGGGTGTGCCAAGGAATTTTCCAAGCCCAGCAATATCACGCTATGCAACAATGCGAACATCGCCAGCATCAACCACCTGCCCGCCTGAAATTTATTTTTCCACTCAAGTGTCAGCATCTCGTCATCACTCTGTCAGCTTCTCGTCATTATTCATCGCTCGCATCTAACACCCATCGCTTTGGCGACTAATTGCAATAACCCTACACCAAAAAAAGAATCTGTTGGGAGGGCTAGTTTTTCTAGCCTATTCATCAGCACCATTTATCCGTCAACTTGAGTCGAAAACCTTCCCTCAACTAACTCCCTCTCCCTTGATGGGAGAGGGCTAGGGAGAGGGTGACACGTTCAGAATCCCCCTATCCCCAACCCTCTCCCGCAAGGGGAGAGGGAGCATCCTAGCCTCCCATCACACGAGCAAAATCCTCAAGGACAATCCGACCACAACCCCATCGTGGCACACCCCTTGCTTTATATCCATCGTAACGCATCACATTCACGACAATTACTTGGAGGGTATCATAATGAAACGTAATCAATCTGGCTTTACCTTGATCGAAATCGCCATCGTACTGGTGATTATCGGACTGCTGCTAGGCGGCGTACTTAAAGGGCAAGAGCTTATCAATAGTGCCAAGGTTAAAAACCTGACCAACGACCTTAAAGGTGCTTCAGTCATGGTCTATAGTTATCAGGATAAATTCCACGCTGTGCCAGGTGATGACGCTGCTGCTGCAACGCATCTCCCTGCGCCAAGCACTTCCAGTACCGTTTCGGTTTCAGGTACTAGTGCTGGAAATGGCGTTATCGGTGGTGTTTGGAATTCTCAAACAGTTACCGATGAATCTTTTATTTTCTGGCAGCATGTTAGATTGGCTGGTCTCAGCCAAGGTGAAACAAGTACAGCCACTCCAGCGACTTTTGTACCTCACTCCACATTTGGCGGGCAACTGGGCGTAACCTCTAGTGTCAATGGCCCAATCAGCACAATGACAGGACCTTTTGTAGCATGCGCCGATAATGTTCCTGGCAAAGCTGTTAAGCAAATGGATGCCAATCTGGACGATGGTGTTGGCAATACAGGTTCGGTGCAGGCAATTGCTGCCGCAGCTGCAGCTGCCGCAGCCACCCCGGCAGATGATACGCTTTACACAGTCTGCATGAGCTTTTAACCAACTCACTTCGGCGTGACATAGCCCGCTTCGGCGGGCTTTTTTATTGTCCACTACGCAAAGATGATGTGGTAAGCTGCGACTGTATACATACGCAAGGAGATTTTCGTGGAAACTGCTATTCTGACCATTCGAGTTCCTCAGGAAGTAAAAGATCAGCTAGGCAAGCTGGCGGGTGTGACGCATCGCTCACAATCTTTTTTGGGAGGCGAAGCTATACAACGCTACGTTGATTTTGAGTCTTGGCAAATCGCAGAAATTCAGCAAGCCATCATCGAAGCCGATGCGGGTGATTTTGCCAGTGACGAGGATTTCAACGCCGTGATCAAAAAACATGCGGGTTAGATGGCTGCGCAAGGCATTGCTCAACCTTGACCAAGCTGCCAACTATATCGCGCAAGACAACCCCAAAGCCGCCGCAGAATTTGTAATCCACTTGCGTGACAGCGCGCTGATGCTAGGCGGACAACCCAACTTGGGACGAGTGGGACGCATCTCTGGGACAAGAGAATTGGTCATAATTAACCTTCCCTACATCTTGCCTTATCGGGTGCGCAACGATACTGTTGAAATCTTGCGCGTACTCCATACCGCCAGAAAATGGCCTGAGGCTTCTTGAATGAGGTGATGCTATGAGAATCGAATTTGATCAGTTGGCTGATGCGCTCTACGTTAACTTTGCTGAAGGCGAAGTGGAAAGAACCGAAGAGATTAAGCCCGGAATGCTTCTGGACTACGATGCAGACGGCAATGTGTTGGGTGTTGAAGTTTTACGTGTCAGCAAACGCGCAGAGTTACCGCTGAAAAAAGCAGCGTAATTTTCTCATCCCTTATGCAACCTCGCCTCCGCCAAGTGCAACGCCTCAGGCAGCCCTAGCAACACCAGCACATCACCCTCTTGCAAAATCATGTCTTCGCTGGGTTGCGCGCCGCGCACGTTGTGGCGGCGCAGCGAGTTGACTTCAACATCCAGCGCGGACAAGCCCATTTCGCCCAATTTTTTTCCTGTGGCAACTGAATCCTCTTTGAGTAGCACGCTATGGAAACGCGATTGCAAACTTTCGTTCATGTCGCTCAAATCATTTTGCACACCGCTGAGGTAACCGCTAAACGCGGCATAACGTCGCGCACGATTTTCTTGCACGCGACGAATTACACGGGTAATCGGCACACCCGCCATCAGCATGGCTTGCGAGGCGAGCATCACGCCGCCTTCCAACACTTCAGCTACCACTTCCGCCGCGCCTGCCGCTTTCAAGGCTTCAACATGGGTGTTATCGTTGGTGCGTACCACCACGGGCAAATCTGGGCGCAGCTCTTTGGTGTGGCGCAAAATGGCCAGCGCGGAGTGTTTGTCTTTATACGAAATCACCAAAGCTTTGGCACGCATCAGTCCTGCCGCCATCAACACTTCGCGCTTGGCGGCATCGCCGTACACCACTTTTTTCTTGTCTGCCAACGCTTCGCGCACGCGGCGCGAGTCGAGGTCTAGCGCGATGAAGCTGAGATTCTCTGCCTCCAAAAACCCCGCCAGCGTGCTGCCGCTG
>JABFRF010000162.1 GCA_013141315.1 Gallionella sp.
CGCAAGGAGTACAACGTGGTTGTAAGCGGCTTTCGCCACCACACACGCAACAAGCTCGCTCCTACAGAGATTTTCGTTCTACCGGATTATTTGGGTTTAATGTAACCGATTAAAAAATTAGTGAGGTGATGATGAATTTTTTACGTGTGGTTTTGCTGCTTGCCACGCTTGGTCTGATGAACATGGTTACCCATGCTCATGCGGAAACGGCGATGGTGAATAAGCATCTGGTGAAATTGCTGGGTACATGGCAAAGCGATAAGGGCGCGGTGACGTTCAACGCCAACCGAACTTGCGTTTACTTGGGCAAAAAATATATCTGTGCGATTGCAGATGGCGCGATACAAATTAAAAAGCGAAAAGCAGTCATCGTGCTTCCCTACCGTTTTCAAAATGGTCAATTGCTGATTAGCGATCACAACGTTATGAGTACCTATACGCGAGTGCCTTAGGCAATTCTCTTCGGCGGCGCGCAAGTGTATTGCCCTTTAAGTGTGGGGACGGCGATCATCGGGGCGGCAGCGTTGACAGGCATGAAGTCGTTGTTCTGTAATTGCTCGATTAAATCAACAATAGTGCCGCTAGGCGCATACCCTGGAAAAGCAACGTGCCCTACTTACCTCAGCTGCTTGAAATGGGGTTGTTCATCAGGGACGACTAGTTATCTAGTTTCTGCAAAACAAACAATTCACCTTGGATTTGACTGAGTCCTTCCGTGCGCAAATTTTCTAATTGGGACGCTGCGATTGAGAAGCCATGTTCCTTAGCCAATGCGGCAATGTGATTGTGCGAGTGCGCATAACGTCCAGTCGGACGCAAGGTATATTCATTTTCTGTTGACAGTTCAGTGGTGAATAAAAAATAGGCTCCTGGTGTTGAGTGCGCGCTAATTGCATTAAATACCTTGGTCAAGTCACCGATATAAACAAAAACATCTGTAGCGAGAATAAGCTCGTACTGTTTGTTTGATTTCTCAAAAAATGGGCATATATCAGAACACAATAACTGGTCGTATATGTTTTTTTCACGTGCAAGATCAACCATTTTTTGCGATAGATCCAGCCCGGTAAGATGGGTGGACATAGTCTTAAATTGCAGACCTGATAAACCTGTACCACATCCCAAATCAATAGTATTTTTAAAATGCCCGACATTGCCAACTAACGAGACCAGCATGGATTTAAGTTTTTCTGGTGCGTTATATCCCAGCTCCCCCAAGTGACTCTCGAAACTTGCTGCCAAATCGTCAAACAATTGTTGGACATGTTCAGGGGGAGCCGCTGCAGTTGTTTCGCCGGATAAGGCTGCAATTGCATGGCGTGCCGAGCCGTTACTGGGATCAACTTCCAGGATACGTTTAAAGTAAATAATGGCATTGTCGTAATCCTGATATGCAGCAAAGAGATTGCCTAGGTCAAACAACACCCCAATTGAGTTGGGTTCGTAATCGAGAAATAAAATCAAGCTGGCTGCGGCAAAATTAGGCCGATTCTGATGACGATATATTTTGCTAAGAATTAAGTAAGCGGGTGGGAAATTGGGTTCCAATTCGACGCATTTTTCTAAGCAGGTTAAGGCCTCATCTAGCTTCCCTTGTTGATGGAGAGCAGAGCCAAGCTTGAAAAGGGTTTCGGGAGACTCCAATTGTGGTGCCATACTTTGAGTTGAATGGGCATCTTGTGGTTGTTGAGTGGTCATATCAATTAGTATTAGTTAACATTGTTCAGGGAGATATTGTCGTCTTCAGGGTCGCTTGTGAGTGCAGCTTCTACTATAAAAAGTTACACAGCTATCGCGCTAACCAGCCAATCCATTACTTGAACTTCGGAGTGTGAAACAATTCTCTTTGGTCGATTTTGACTCCACAAATCGGCTAGAATTTCCTCAAACTTTCCTTCGTTAAGTTTATCACGAGAAACCTCATGAGATACCCCATGCATCCTTAGCCACTCAACCAGTGCAGGTGACTCCGGCCAATCATGTCGATTAACAAAGATCACCGGTACACCACTGTAAGTCGCTTCCACAAAACTTCCGTAACCGGGTTTGCAAATCAGCGCGTCACAACTGGCGAGAATATCCTTGAAGTCCATTTGCAATGTTTCTAGCGCTAAGGCATCGGGGTGATCGATGTGCCAGCTTTGTGACACCAGCCAATGTACGCCGCTAATTCTAGGCCATCGTTCAATGGGCAAACGACTGGCAATCCCTCCCATGCTGACCAAAACCAGCTTGTCATGTTGTGGTAGGTTCAAGATACGGTTGATTTCATCTCGCTGCCGCTTGCCAACTGCTGCAATGGGCGCGACAGGAATGAGATTGGGTAAATCTAACATTTGCATACCGGGCGTAGCGCGAAGGAATGCCATGGCATTGGCATAGCAAGACTGTATCTGAGTGGTGATCTCATCCTCACCACAGTAATGTCGATAAATATCCGCCCAGTTCAGTGAACATAACGCCACATTGGGTATGTGCGCCAGTTGCGCACCTGCCAGTGCCAAATAGCCCACATTGGAAAACACAAAATCTGCTTTAAGCGCGCGCAGCAATTGCGCTTCATTTGCAACGCGTTTATCCCAATCAGTATGGTATTTCTGGTACGCAACCCTGCTGGCTTCAACTTCCACATCAAGGGCAGAAGACATCACCATGCCGATATCGCCTTCGCTTGGCAGATGCGTGAAAGGCACATGAATGCGCGAGCGCAGATGAGAGATGGGTGCTGATGAGCAGATCGTGATGCGCAATTTGGGAATGCGATCATAAAGCGCATTAAGTATTGGTGCAGTCTGTGCTACATGACCGAAGCCGTGACCGGAGATGGATACAACGAGATGGGGCACAGTAGGAATTGCGCTGAATTTTTTACGCTTTACTCGGATGAACCATCTCTGCCGGTATTACCCAACGATCAAAATTCTCTGCCGTCACATAACCCAATGACACCGCTGTTTGTTTGAGCGTGCTGCCATCGTGGTGCGCGCGCTTGGCAATCTCGGCGGCTTTGTCGTAGCCGATATGCGGCGTGAGCGCGGTGACCAGCATCAATGAGCGATCCATTTGTTCGGCGATGCGAGCGTGATTGGCAACGATGCCACGCACGCAATATTGCTCAAAACTTTCCATGCCCTCACCGAGCAGTCGCACACTTTGCGAGAAGTTGTGTGCGATGAGGGGCTTGAAAACATTCAACTCGAAGTTGCCCGATGCGCCGCCCATGGTGATGGCCACATCGTTGCCGAACACTTGGCAACACAACATGGTCATGGCTTCACACTGGGTTGGGTTCACCTTGCCCG
>JABFRF010000200.1 GCA_013141315.1 Gallionella sp.
ACCCTCCCCCGATGGGAGAGGGAGCTGTCGTCTCGCCCTTCAGGCGAGGACAAAACCTTGAATACATCACGCGGATAAGGTATCGGTTCGCGGCTGAAATAGAGCGCGTTACCGTTTTTATCCAATACCGTTTTTACCACGTTAGGATTACGCATGGCCGCTTCATCATGAATGGCATGAGCAGCAGTCGCGATGGCGCATTCGGGATGTTGATGCAGATGCTCAGCAACGGCACGTATCAGTGCGGGCGGAATCAGCGGCTCATCGCCTTGCACGTTCACCACGATGGTGTCGTCCGCCCAGCCTTGTTGTTCAACAACTTCAGCAATGCGATCTGTGCCGCTGATGTGTGATTCTTTAGTTAAGCATGCTTGGAAGCCAAACTCATTGACTACATCGGCAATCGCCTGATGATCAGTCGCCACCCAAATTTGTTGCGCACCGCTTTGCGCTGCCTGCTCTGCAACCCTTATTACCATTGGCTTGCCAGCTATCGATAACAATGGCTTGCCGGGTAGCCGCGTGGACGCGTGGCGTGCGGGAATGACGACGTGGAAAGCTACTTCTGGCACGTTAAATTTTTTCTATTTCTTCAGCGGTTAATTTTCGTGCTTCATCCGCCAACATCACAGGAATATCATCTTCTATTTTGAAAGCGAGGCGATCCGCTTTGCAGACTAATTCTTGCGCGGCCTTTAAATAGACCAATGAAGATTTGCACAAGGGGCAAACTAAAATATCAAGCAGTTTTGCATCCATAAGGAGAGAGTTTCCGCGTAATGAGGCCAATCAGGGCCGGGTCAATTTGGGCATCCACACGTAATACCCAATAATTTTTTTCAGCGAATGCGGCGCATTTTACCGCATCTTTTTCGGTGAGGAGTATCGCATCGCAATTAGCAAAGGATAGCTCGCTTGCAAGGTAGGGGTGATGGTCTGGAAAAGCGTGTGGCGTAAAGTTGATACCAAGCGTTTTGAGGTGATCGAAGTAACGTTGCGGATTGCCAATGCCTGCTACTGCATGGTTGTTGAGCGATAGAAAATCAGCAGGTGACGCTGTTTGTTTGGGATTGAGTAAGTTATAAAAAACTTTACCGCTCAGTTGCATTAAATATTGACCCGCAGGCACAGGCTCACCGTTGACCACCACAGCATCAACTGTTTTCAAACGCGAAATGGGCTCACGCAATGGCCCAGCCGGAAGCAGCCAGCCATTGCCACAACCCCGATGGGTATCAACGACAACGATTTCCACATCACGCTGCAATCGATAGTGTTGCAGGCCATCGTCACACACCACCACATCACATTGTGGATGAGCGAGCATCGCCAGCTGCGCGGTGGCGGCACGATCTCGACCTATCCATACCGGACACAATTCGCGTCGTGCCATCAGTAATGGTTCATCACCCACTTGCTGTGCATCACTAGTTGCGGTCACATGTTGGGGTTGTAGCGCCAATCCACCATAGCCACGGCTGACAATGAGCGGATGCCAGCCACGCTCGATCAACTGTTGCGCTAACTCAAGCGTGAGCGGTGTCTTGCCAGTGCCACCCACACTAATGTTTCCGACGATGATGACGGGTATGGGTAATTTTTGACTAGATAAAATACCGCTGCGATACAGAGATTTTCGCACGCTAATCAGCATGCGAAAAATCAAGCTCAGGGGATATAAAATCAGGTGCGGTGGGGTAACGCGATACCAGAGGTATTCCAGCCAGTTCACGTTAGAGAGTCTCGTTATTTTGGCTGGTTTTGTGTAGTGAAAGTAATCTTGCCATAGCCTGCGCGCCGTGCCGCTTCCATCACGTTAATGACCGATTGATGCGTAGCCTTTGCGTCGGCGTTGATGACGATAGTCGGGTCGGTTTGATCGCCTGCAGCACTTTTAAGCGATGCTGCCAATGAATCCACTTCACTGCTAGCCACTGTTTGATTGTTGATGGCGTAGTGTTGTGAGGCATCCACCGCAACTGTGATTGGCTTCACTTGCTCGGCGGCAGATACCCCCCCTGCTTGAGGCAGGTTGATTTGCAGTTCTGAAAACTTCGCATAGCTGGTAGTCACCATCATAAAAATCAGGATGACCAGCAACACGTCTATCATCGGAATCAGGTTGATTTCCGGCTCTTCACGAGTACGACCACGTTGGAAATTCATCTTGGTTTAGCGAGTACGTTGACCGTGCAAAACTTCAACCAGCTTGATGGACTGTTGCTCCATCTCGATAGTTAAACTATCCACTTTAGAGCGGAAATGGCGATAAAAAATCATGCTGGGAACGGCGACAATCAGCCCGAATGCGGTGTTGTATAACGCCACTGAGATGCCATGTGCTAGTATTGCTGGCGTGTTGCCCACCGCAGTTTGTGAACCAAAAATTTCAATCATGCCAACCACTGTGCCGAACAAACCGAGTAATGGGCTGATGGAAGCGATAGTGCCGAGGGTGGTAAGGAAGCGTTCCAAATCATGCGTCACCGCGCGCCCTGTTTCTTCTATCGCTTCTTTCGTGACTTGCGGTGAACTCTTCATATTCTTTAAACCCGCTGCAAAAATCTGTCCCAATGGCGAGTTCGCTTGCAGCTTGGCCAACATCTTGTCGTTGACTTCATGCTGACCTAATTCGCTGACAACTTGATTCAATAAATCAGGCGGAGTGATGTGGCTACTGCGTAAATAGCGCATGCGCTCAATAATTAAAGCAACGGCGATGATAGAAGCAAAAATTAAAAACCAAATCGGCCAGCCAGCCGCTTGTACGATTGCAATCACGTGAACTCCCTGAATGTGCTTAAATTAACAGGTCGCAACTGTAACGTGTTGCACTTAGTTGAGCAACAACTCTAAGGAATTACTTGGCGACATTTGGCTAAGTCACCCATCTGAAAGCACATTTTTCTTTACCCACAAATTCTGTGGATAACTTTGTGGATGAAGCAACAGAATAGGAGGTTAAAGTGGTGTTGCATAAGGCTTTTACCTAGCTCGCTTAAATTTTAAATTGACAAAATAGTATTTACAAACAATATATTACTGTAAGTTTAAAACTTTACGGCGAGACTAGTCAGTGCAGACTAGCGAATTGCTTGGGCTTGTGGATTATTTTTGGTTGTCAAGATGAATTCTAAAAAAAATTTAATAAATAAAAGTTGCGTTTTGCGCGTATCCGAACTCAATCTTGCAATTAAGCATTTACTGGAAAGTAACGTGCCTTTGTTATGGGTGAGCGGTGAAATTTCTAATTTAGTGAAATCGGCTTCAGGTCATTTTTATTTTT
>JABFRF010000140.1 GCA_013141315.1 Gallionella sp.
GCGAGAAGATGTGGCGCAGCGTATCGAGACAGCTGTGCGTAAGACCTTGCAGCAGGGGCTGCGTACGGGTGACATCGCGGAAGTGGGTATGCAAAAAATCGGCACAACCGCGATGGGCGATGCGGTAGTCAAAGCACTTTAGTGAAGGGTAAAGAACAATGAAAGTCGGACTAATTGGTTGGCGCGGTATGGTGGGTTCGGTACTCATGCAACGTATGCGTGAGGAAAAAGATTTTGACCTCATCGACGCGGTATTTTTCACCACCTCGAATGCGGGTGGAGCAGCTCCTGCTGAAGGACGCGGTGTGCCGCTCAAGGATGCGTATAGTCTGGCTGAATTGCAGGCGATGGATACCATTATTTCGTGTCAAGGCGGCGACTACACCACAGACATGTTTCCTAAGTTGCGTGCGTCAGGTTGGAATGGTTATTGGATCGACGCGGCTTCTACTATGCGCATGGAAGATGAGGCGGTTATCATTCTTGATCCGGTGAATCGCAATGTGATTGATGCGGCACGCGCCAAAGGTATCAAAAATTATATCGGTGGAAACTGCACTAACAGTATTTTATTGATGGGCTTGGGAGGATTATTCCATGCGGGTTTGGTGGAATGGGTATCGTCGATGACCTACCAAGCTGCTTCTGGTGCAGGCGCGCAAAATATGCGTGAATTGCTCAAGCAAATGGGCGCAGCGCACGCCTCGGTAGCGGATTTATTGCAGGATGAAAAGTCGGCGATTTTGGAAATAGATCGTCGTCTGGTTGAGACCATGCGCGGAGCGGATTTCCCTACTGAACATTTTGGCGCACCGTTGGCGGGTAGTTTGATTCCTTGGATAGACAAGCAACTTGAAAGTGGTCAATCCAAGGAAGAATGGAAGGGTTGCGCCGAGGTGAATAAGATTTTGGGTACCCAGCACACTATCCCGGTAGATGGTTTGTGCGTGCGCATCGGCGCGATGCGTTGTCATAGTCTTGCGCTGACTATCAAATTGAAGCGAGATGTGCCGCTGGCTGAAATTGAATCGTTGATTAAAGGCAGTAATCCATGGGTAAAATTTGTCGTAAATGATCGCGCCTTGAGCGTCAAAGAACTGACCCCAACTGCGGTAACAGGTAAGCTGGATATAGCGGTGGGACGAGTGCGCAAGCTTAATATGGGTGCGGAATATATGAGTGCTTTTGTTTGCGGCGATCAACTTTTGTGGGGTGCGGCTGAGCCGTTGCGTCGCATGTTGCGCATTCTGTTGGAGCGATAAATTGTTGAAGAAGTCACAAAGGATACGCTACACAACTTTTTCAAGTTACGTTACACTCTGAGAAAATTTATCAGCTTGTGCTGATAACTATATGATGTTATTTTGGTTGTATAAAATTAAGGTGAGGGTTTGAGCGTGCGAACATCACAAATAAAATTATTAGGGTTGGCGGCTTTGATGTTTTCTACAGCTACGGTTGCTGTGGGAATGGGCGGCATAAATGTGTCATCCGGTTTGGGCGAAAGGCTTAAAGCAGATATAGATTTGGTAGCAGTCGCGAAGGCAGAAAAAGCTAGCTTGGTAGCGCGTCTCGCTTCACCGGATTCATACAAAAATGCAGGCGTTGAATATCCTTTCAACAATAAATTTAGATTTGAAATCGCCAATCACGCAGATGGTGAGCCTTACTTAAAAGTCACCAGTGATCAACCAGTCAACGACCCATTTGTCGTGATGATGGTTGAACTCAATTGGGCTTCAGGTCGATTGGTGCGCGAATATACATTCTTGTTAGACCCGCCAAATTTTGTTGCAGATCAGCCCCCGGTTGCTAATGTCCAGGCCGTTGCGCCAGTTGTGCAAGCTGCGCCGGTTGAAGCGCCACCGGTCGAAGTTGAACCGATTGAGGCGGTTTCAGCACCTGCTGAACCTATTGCTCCTGTCCCAACTGCTGTTGATTCAGTCGCTGCCGCACCGGTACAGGAAAAGCCCAAGTCTGCGCCAACACCTGCAGTACCCGTGGGGAAATTTGATATAGCCGGGAGCAAGCAAGTTACTTCTGCCAAGGCTAAGGCTAGGACAACTTCGTTAGATTCCTATGTGGTTCAGCGTGGTGACACGTTGGCTAAAATTGCTGCTGATGAAGTACAAAGCGGTGTTAGTCTAGAGCGCACCTTGGTTGCTTTGTATCGTGCAAATGCCAACCAGTTTGATAATCAAAATATGAATCGTCTTAGCGTTGGCAAGATATTGCATTTGCCTAGCGAGAAAGAAATTGCCAGCGTGACTCAGGCAGATGCGATAACGGAGATTCGTGCCCAGGCCGAAGATTGGAATGCGTATCGTCAAAAGCTTGCGGGTGCCGCAACAAGCAGTACACAATCGCAAGCAGCGCAGCAAGTGGCGACTGGCAAAATCAATAGCTCGGTTGCAGATAAAGCACCCGTGGTAAAACAGTCTGCCACCGAAGTGCTCAAGCTGTCTAAAGGCGAAGCGCCTGGTGATAAAGCGGCTGCGGGTACGGGAGGTAAACCTGTGACGGCGCAAGATAAGAAAAATACGGCAAAAGAAGAGGCGATAGCTCAAGCCAAGGCGTTGAAAGAAGGTCAAGCACGCGCGGCTTTGTTAGATAAAAATTTGAAGGATATGGAGAAACTCGCCAAGCTTAAACTTGAATCGGCTGCTTTAGCCCAGAAACAAGTGACGGCAGTGAGTGAGTCCAAGCCGATTGGTGCAGTCAGTGCCGTTGCAGCGGCTCCGGCAGCTAAACCTTTGCCTAAGCCTCATGTTATAGAAACCAAACCGGAGCCTTCTTTGTTGGACACTATGATGTCAGAACCAACTTATATGGCAGGTGCAGGCGCGGGTTTGTTAGGTTTGCTTGGCTTGGGTTGGTTTGCTGCGCGAAGAAAAAAAATGCCGGCATTCGAAGATACGACGGGTAGTTATGCTGATATGGGTTCCATAACTGGCCGCATGGTAGCGGCAGTTGCACCTTCACCTGATACGGGCGATTTCACACGTGAAGTTGTTGCTCAAACGCAGCAGGTCGAGCAGCATGAGGAAGTTGATCCTATTAGCGAAGCCGATTTATTTTTGAATTTTGGCCGTGATGTGCAAGCTGAAGATATTTTGAAGGAAGCTTTGAACAGCACGCCTAACAATCATCAAATCCATCTCAAATTATTAGGCATTTATGCGAAACGTAAAGATTTAACTTCGTTTGAAAATATTGCTAGTCAATTGCAAGAGTCAGGTGATGCGGCAGCTTTCGCTCTGGCTTCAGAAATGGGGCGGGGAATTGATCCGCATAACACGCTATACGGTGGCTCGGACGCGATAGAAGATGCGGGTAGTGCAACCATGCAAGCACCGGCTTTTGGTTTGCCCAAAACGATCACGGAAGTTAGTCAGCCTGTAGTAGAGGCAAGCCAACCGGTAGAAGTGGATTTTGATTTGGGTGCTGAGCCAACTGGTAAACACGAAGCGTCTCCCGAGCAGCATTTTTTAGATGATTCACAAAAAACCATGAGTTTGCCTATTGCAGCAGTTGATACGACATTACCAAACTTGGATGAGATGATTTTTGATGTGACCGGCAGCCATCCGGCTTTGGATATGGAAAAACCCGAAGTTAAGTCTGAAGCATTGAAATTCGATGATATTGGAATGGGCTTTACACTTGATTTTCCAACCTCGGATACCCCGGTAAAATCGATCAAAGAGTTGAGTGTTCCCGAGCTGGACTTGTCCAGTATCAGTTTTGACTTGGGGGACAATAAATCTAGCAGTGTACCCGCGTCTCCAGCCAAAAGCGATCAATGGCAAGAAGTTGCAACCAAGTTGGATCTGGCCAAGGCATATCAAGAAATGGGCGATAGTATTGGGGCTCGTGAAATTCTGGATGAGGTGGTGCGTGAAGGGGATGTTGATCAACAACAAATGGCGGAAGAACTCATTAGACAAATCGCTTAACAGCGCATTAGTTTTGTTACGGCGGCTCATAGTTAGAGCCGCCGTTTTATTTTGGAGCGTGACATGAAGTTTCATCCCGCTGCGCAGATTATTAGCTGGTGCATCCTCGTAGTGGTGCTGCAAAAATTGACGCTTACTCCGCTGTTGATGACCGCGAGTTTGATACTGCTCACTGCGCTAACTTTATCCAAACACAAACTTTTTCAGCTGATACGGCGCACGCGCTGGGTGATGTTTTCTTTGCTGATAATCTATTCCTACACCACGCCAGGGCAGCCCATATTAGAATCGTTGGGTATGTTCAGTCCCAGCCGTGAAGGCTCGATGGATGGCGTGTTGCAGCTCACTCGATTGTTAAGTGCTTTAGCGGCGTTAGCGATATTGTTGGACCGATTGGATAGACCGCAATTGATAGCAGGGCTTTATACTTTATTTGCGCCGATACAATGGCTGGGGCTGTCTCGTGAGCGTTTAGCGGTGCGGCTCGCCTTGACGCTGCATTACGCCGAGGTGGCGATGTTGCGCCGCACCGACACTTGGCAAGACAGCTTGCGCAGTTTGTTTGAGCCGCATGGCGAATCAACCAAGCACATCGAATTACCTATCAGCCGATTTTCGTTGCGCGATGTATTGTTGATGACCATCGCGTTGATAATGTTGTGTGTGGCATTGCGATGAGAATTGCCTTAGGCATTGAATACGACGGCAGCCCTTATTGCGGCTGGCAGAGCCAAGCGGAAGGCAGCACCGTGCAAGACACTTTGCAGAAAGCCTTGAGTGAAATTGCTGGCGAGATGATTAGTGTTCATGCCGCAGGGCGCACCGATACTGGCGTGCATGGCTTAGAGCAAGTGGTGCATTTCGATACAAATGTTGAGCGCCCCTTACAAGCCTGGGTGCGGGGTGCGAATGCCCTGCTGCCCAAAAGCATCACCGTGCTTTGGGCGCACGCTGTGCCAGATGAATTTCACGCGCGCTTTTCTGCGCAAGGTCGTAGCTATCGTTATTTGCTTATCAATCGCGAAACGCGTCCGGCGATACACGCAGGAAAAGTGGGTTGGCATCATCTCCCGTTGGATTTGTCTGCGATGCAACATGCCGCGCAGCATTTGTTAGGTACACATGATTTCAGCGCATTCCGCGCATCGCAATGTCAAGCAAAATCACCCGTCAAAACATTGCGCCAACTCGACATTCACCGTGAGGGTGATAGGCTGATTTTTGACGTGAGTGCCGATGCATTCTTGCATCACATGGTGCGCAACATCGTCGGGTGTTTGGTGTATGTGGGTAAAGGAAAATATCCGCCGGAGTGGTTAACCGAAGTGCTGGCTAGCGGTAATCGCAAGCATGCCGCGCCGACCTTTGCGCCGGATGGCTTATACTTACGCCACATACAATACGATGCGAAATGGGGCTTGCCGCAAATGGAAAGCGAAATGACTTTGGGTGAATTGTTGTGACGCGAAATAAATTGATTCTGGGCTTAATAGGTGCTGATTGGAAAGTTTGCTAAGCGCAGGTGAAAGACCCGCCGCGCCGATTTTATCGATGGTGAAAACTCTATGATATTGCGTGGTGATTATTGAGGATTGACTCTATGGGAACGAGAGAAAGTATCGGGCGATTCGGCCTCATGATTTTTATATTAGCAGCAATCTTTGGCGGAGTGAGATATTTCTACCTTGACCAAAATTCTGGTTCTCCATCTGGCGAATTGAAGAGTTCTTTTGTAACAACATATGCTGAGTGTGCCAATGAAGGATATGACTTGCCACGGCAGCTTGGTGTTGCAGTAACTCCTAATGTCCTAGCTGAATTAAATTCTAAACAGCGTGGCGACTTGTTGAACTGTGCCATTGCCTATCGCAGCCTAGACATGATACGAGTGGCGTTATCCATGAAGACCGTGGGCATCACCGTGGATAAGAAAAATCAAGAAAAGTGGCCAATGGAATTCATCGCGAGCTGGGAAGATGGCAGCGCGGCGGTTGATGCATTGAAGTTATTGTATAGCAGCTTAAAGGTGAATTTATTTTATTGTGACGATTGCCTGCGGGAGCAAACGATAAAAGCTGCTTACATTGCAGCAACGGTTGAGGCGGCTCGTTTTCTTAATGAACAATCGCCTGAATTGCTGAAAGATGAACCCAGTCGCCTTGCTACGCTGGACAATTATGCGCCAGATTTTCATGAGCTTACTTTGGCACAATACCATGCATTTAAGGGGCGTTTTAAAGTTGCTCAATACTTTGCGGAACGAGGTTCCAAAGTTTCTACCTCGCGCAAGTCACTACGGCACGAGATATTCTTAAAGAAACGAGAATACTTGCTAGATGATCAGTTGGATAAGTTTTTGGTAAGCCAGGATGTCTCCATAGATGAGGAAGACGAAAGCAATCGGACGCTGTTACATTACGCGGTTGAACAAAATGATGAGAAGTTGGCACACTACTTACTTGCACACAAAGCCCAAATTAACCTGCAAGATAAGAGAGGTGAAATACCCCTTCATATTGCGGTAAGGAACAGGAATGCCATGCTAACTTCACAGCTCTTAACAAGAGCAAATGTGGATACGCTCAACTTTTATGGTCGCACTCCGTTGCAAGAGGCTTTCATTGCGAAGGCTTGGGATATCGCCAGTACGTTGATTGATAAAGGGGCGCGTTTAGATATTCGCGATACGTTAGGTCGAACACCGATTTTCGATTGTGTGCTTGGCGGTTGTCCTATCTTGGATAGGCTTATCTCAATGGGGGCAGATATTGGCGTTGTAGATAAAGAAGAGAATACCCCACTGCATTTGGCCGTCAACGCTCTCCCTAATACCGCAGGTCTAGTTGGTTTATTAGTGGCCAGGGGAGCACCATTGGATTTAAGAAATAAAGCGGGGCAAACACCGCTTCACCTCCTTGCGAAATTAGGCGATATTGAATCAGCTAAAATCTTGCTTGTGAAAGGGAGCAATCCCAACCAAAAGGATCGTATGGGGAATACGCCTTTGCATTTTGCAGAAACAGTAGAAATGGCCACTTTGCTTTTGAATGCTGGTGCAAATCCTGATCTTGTAAATAATGTGGGTGAAAGACCTATTAACACGGGCTTGGCTCACACGCAAATGCTTTTCCATTCTCCCTCTCACATAAAGGTTAAGGCAGATACGCTACTTCGCTATTTTAGTGATATTAGCCTAGGGGGAAGCCTGATTGAATTGTTATCGCCAGTTGCAGGCGAGTTCAATTTAAATGAAGCTGAAGCAAATATTAGGATGGGTGGTGAATTAAGGTTAGTGCCACGAGCGGCGAACCAAGAGTATAGAGTTGAGCTGGCGTGTCAGCGAACCGTAAAGCTCTTGCTGAACAACAGTACGCTTGTATTAGAGCGAGTGCCTAATTCAGCTTGGATTTTACTTGCTGAGATTGAGGGGAATGTTGGTGCATTTTTGACACAAGATTTCTCTGCACGTTGTGCAACTACGAATTTGGCTTCAGAAGAAATTCTTGCCAGTATGTTGCATGAAAATTCAGCGGAGTATGCGAAATGGGAGGTAACCGCGAAACAATGCGGTGACGTGAACAACAGTACGTGCCAAATAACCAACGCATTTAAATTGAGGGTAACCGTTAAGAGCGGAAAAAATTGGAATGTTGCAGGGACGATAGGTCTTGGGAAACTGACGCAGTAAGTAATCAAAGGGGTCAGGCTAAGGTTCGAAATAGTTTTACCAAATAAAAACGACGAGCTAAACAAACCATGACACACACAACGATCCGCAACCTAAACCTCCTCCAGCGCATCTATCCAGCTGCCGTTCGTGCTGTGTTGCCGTTTGGAAAATTTCTTTGCAGAGGTGATGTGGAATGAGCATGTTTAATTTAATCAATATGCTTGCCAAGGCGGAGGTTGAGTTTGTTTTGGTGGGTGGGCTTGCGGTGGCACTGCAAGGGTATCAACGTGTCACGATGGATGTTGATGTGGTTTTGGCAATGGATGCGGATAATCTGCATAAGTTTTTGTCTGTGGCTAAAGCGTCTGATTTACGTCCGACGATTCCTGTTGATTTGGGTGCGTTGGCAAATCCAGAATTGATGGAGCAGTGGTATCAAGAGAAAGGTATGCTGGCTTTTAGTTTGCGCGGGTCGGAGGCAATGGCGACGGTCATGGATATTTTGGTAAGACCCGTGGTTTCGTTTGCCGATTTGCGCCGTGATGCGACCATGGTCAAAGTTGGTTTAATCAATATACCTGTTGCGTCGATTGAGCATTTGATTGAGATGAAAACAGGGACAGGACGCAGCAAGGATTTAATTGATATTGAAGAGTTGCGGAAAATACAGGCGTTAAAATGAAAACAGCAGAACAAAATTTTTTGTTGTTGCAGGAAATCGAGGCGAACCGCAGATTTCTCTTGATGGCGTATCAGCAAAATCCCAAGCTGCTGGAAAATGCTGAAGCGCGCATCAAGCAGCTATTTGAAAAACCTGCGCTTCAATATCAATCTGGTAAAGGTTACGATAATTTAGCTAAGGTAAGGACTGATTAAGTCCGAAAACCATGGTTAGATACATTTCCCGTTCGTCCTGAGTGCTGCGCTTGCGCGGTGTATCGAAGGAGCGAACGGAAAACACTCACCACGAACGGACTTAATCAGACCTTCCCTAATTCAAAGAATGTAGGAGATGAGTTGTGACACGAATAAAAATTTGCGGCATCACTCGCGTTGAGGATTTACGCACTGCGGTTGAATACGGCGCAGATGCGTTGGGCTTGGTTTTTTACGAAGCCAGTCCGCGTAATGTGACGATTCCGCATGCCGCGCATTTGGCGCAAGCCACGCCGCCTTTCGTTAATCTGGTTGGCTTGTTCGTTAATCCTGGCGTTGCAGAAGTGCATGCCGTGTTGCGCCATGTGCCGTTGGCTACGCTGCAATTTCACGGTGAGGAAACGCCAGAATTCTGTGCGCAATTTAACATGCCGTACCTCAAAGCAATCCGCGTTAAAGCGGGGGTAGATTTGTTACAATGCGCGTCCGTTTTTTCGAGCGCACAAGGTTTATTGCTGGATGCGCATGTTGAAGGTATTCAGGGTGGCACAGGTGCGACGTTCGATTGGACGCTTATCCCTAAGCAAATGCCCATGCCTATTATTTTGTCGGGTGGGTTGGATGCGAAAAATGTTGCTGAAGCAATCAAACTTGTAAAACCCTATGCCGTGGATGTGTCCAGTGGTGTAGAGGCGATCAAAGGTATTAAGGACGTTGCAAAAATTGCAGCGTTCATCAACGAGGTTAAACATTGTGACTTACAACTTTCCAGATAGCACTGGCCACTTTGGTCAATTCGGCGGTACTTACATGGCGGAGACCTTGATTCCCGCTGTGGAAGAATTGGCGGCGCAGTATTTGCGCTACCAAAATGATCCTGAATTCAAAGCCGAGTTGGCGTATGAATTGAAGCATTATGTCGGTCGTCCCAGCCCGATTTATCACGCCAAGCGTTTGTCTGAACACTTGGGTGGCGCGCAAATTTATTTGAAGCGCGAAGATTTGAATCATACGGGCGCACACAAAATTAATAGTGCTATGGGACAGGCCTTGCTGGCTAAACGCATGGGCAAGAAGCGTGTCATTGCCGAGACGGGCGCAGGTATGCACGGCGTTGCAACCGCGACAGTGGCGGCGCGCTTTGGCATGGAATGCATCGTGTATATGGGCGCGGAAGATATTCAACGCCAAGCACCCAACGTGTTCCGCATGAAATTATTGGGCGCGACTGTCGTGCCAGTTGAGAGCGGTTCGAAGACGCTCAAAGATGCGTGTAACGAAGCGATACGTGATTGGGTGACCAACGTCGAAAGCACGTTTTACATTTTCGGTACAGCGGCGGGCCCGCATCCTTACCCGATGATGGTGCGCGATTTTCAGTGTGTTATCGGCAATGAAGCAAAAGTGCAAATGCCCGAAATGATAGGTCGTCAGCCCGATGCGGTGATTGCCTGTGTGGGGGGCGGCTCGAATGCGATTGGTCTATTCCACCCATACATCGAAATCACCAGTGTGAAAATTATCGGGGTAGAGGCGGGCGGCTACGGCATCGCTAGCGGCAAACACGCTGCGCCACTCACATCCAACAGCAAGATCGGCGTGCTGCATGGCAATCGCGTCAATTTGATGCAAGATGAAAATGGTCAGATCATTGAAACGCACTCCATCTCTGCGGGCTTGGATTATCCCGGTGTCGGGCCTGAGCATTGCCTGTTGAACGAAACAGGTCGCGCGCAATATGTGGCGAGCAATGATGACGAAGCGATAGCTGCTTTCGATGCGCTGTGCCGCTTTGAAGGCATCATCCCTGCGCTGGAATCAAGCCATGCGCTGGCACACGCTATGAAAATCGCACCGACGATGGGCAAGGATAAAGTGTTGCTGGTGAACCTTTCCGGTCGCGGCGACAAAGATATGAATACAGTTGCGCGCATCAAAGGAATCACGCTATGAGCCGTATCCAAGCTACATTCGACAAGCTAAAACAACAGCAACGCAAAGCACTCATTCCATTTATCACCGCTGGAGATCCATCGCCACAACTTACCGTACCATTGCTACATGCCTTGGTTGAATCAGGTGCGGACGTATTGGAATTGGGCGTGCCATTTTCCGATCCGATGGCAGATGGCCCCGTCATACAACGGGCTTCTGAGCGTGCGTTAAAGCTTGGTGTGTCGCTGCGTTCCGTATTGGGTATGGTGGCGGAATTCCGCAAACAAGATACGACCACGCCTGTGGTGTTGATGGGATACGGTAATCCTATTGAGGCGATGGGTTGGGAGCTGTTTGCGCAACGCTGTGCCGAAGTGGGCGTAGATGGCGTATTGACCGTGGACTTCCCGCCGGAAGAAAGTCACGATGCTTTTGAACATTTGCAACGTCACAACATCGCACCAATCTTTTTGCTCGCGCCGACGACGAATGAAGCCCGTATCAAACACGTTGCCAAGCTGGCACGCGGCTATGTTTATTACGTGTCGCTCAAAGGCGTGACGGGTGCTGGTAGCATCGACTTGTCCGCTATTGAAGACAAAATGCCGCAACTGCGTAAGCATATTCAGTTACCAATCGGCGTGGGCTTTGGTATTCGTGATGCGGAAACCGCGCTGGCAGTCGCCAAGTTGTGTGATGGCGTGGTGGTGGGAAGCCGTATCGTGCAAGAGATCGAAGCATCGACTGAACAAAACGTCGTTGCGAATGTAAGCAAGTTTGTTAAAGAATTAAGAGTCGCAATCGATAAGGCATAAACCCTCTCCCCCAGCCCCTCTCCCGCAAGCGGGAGAGGGTGGCACGAAGTGTCGGGAGAGGGAGGTGATAACAACTTTGTAGAGGAGTCAAAATGAGCTGGTTTCAAACATTATTACCACCCAAAATCAAACGCCGTGAAGGTGATGTCAAAAAAAATGTGCCAGAAGGTTTATGGCATAAGTGTCCTTCCTGCCAGTCGGTGTTGTATCACTCAGATTTGGAAAAAAATCTGAATGTCTGCCCGAAATGCAGTCACCATCACCGCATCACGGCACGCACTCGTTTATCAGGCTTGCTCGATAACGAAGGTCAATTTGAAATCGGCGCGGAAGTCTTGCCTGTTGATACGCTCAAATTCAAAGACCAGAAAAAATACTCAGAGCGCCTAACAGCCTCTAAAAAAAGCACCAATGAAGACGATGCCTTAGTGGTGATGCAGGGCAGTATTCACGCCGTTCCTGTGGTGGTGGCGGTGTTCGAGTTTACCTTTATGGGTGGCTCGATGGGGTCGGTGGTGGGCGAGCGATTCGTGCGTGGCGTGCGCGATGCCATCGAACAAAAATGTCCGTTCATTTGCTTCGCTGCCAGTGGCGGCGCGCGTATGCAGGAAGGCTTATTGTCGTTGATGCAAATGGCAAAAACCTGCGCGGCACTTACGCAATTGTCAGAGGAAAAATTACCTTTCATCTCCGTGTTGACCGACCCAACTATGGGTGGCGTATCTGCCAGTTTCGCCTTTATGGGCGACGTAGTCATCGCCGAACCTGGCGCATTGATTGGCTTTGCGGGCGCGCGCGTGATTCAACAAACGGTGCGTGAAACCCTGCCAGAAGGCTTTCAACGCGCAGAATTTTTGCTCGACCACGGCGCGGTCGATATGATTATCGATAGACGCGAAATGAAAAATCAGTTGGCAACGCTGATTACTTTGCTGACTAAGCAAGCGGCAGTGGCGGAGATTGAGGCGGCTTAGGCTTCATTCACATGCAAACAGTAGAAGAAAAAATTGCTTGTTTAGAACGTTTTGATGTGGCAGTAACTCGTTGGTTTGAGGGTAAGTATGATCCTGAAGGACAAGATGTACTGAGGAAATCTCTAAATGAAATGATGCCAATAGCACGCAACATTACTCACAGTGTTGGATGTTTACAGCTTATGTCAGTTGCACCTCCGCCCGCGATTGGCGGTATGGTTTTGAATAACATTAATCCATTCGATGGTTTGTTCCAGACTTATTACGGCCAATCTTTAATACCGAATATCCGAGATATGACGCAGCAAGCTATTGGTCTGTTGCGGAGTGGACGACTTGAAGAAGTAAAAGAAATTCCTCGAAACAGTCATCTTCCGCTGCCTGAAAAAGTTACGCTTGCTTGGCTTGCTCTTCACGTATCTATGAAGCATTGGTTTATGGTTGTGGGTATTTTGGCAGCAGTATTTATGTTGGGGGTGAAGGTAAGCACGATTGGATTTATCCGAGAGTTGCTTGGATTATCGTAATAAAGAGCAAGAGTAGGTCGGATGAGCGTAGCGTTATCCGACATGAATTTCCACCAAATTATAACGTCGGATAACGCTATGCTCATCCGACCTACAATTCACATGCCCACTATCCTAGCCGACTGGCTAACCTACCTCGAATCCCTGCACCCCAAAACCATCGCGCTTGGTTTGGAGCGCGTGGCGCAAGTCAAACAGCGGCTCAATCTTCATCCTGATTTCCCCGTCATTGTGGTCGGTGGTACCAATGGCAAAGGCTCGGTGTGCGCGATGCTGGAAAGCATTTTGTACGCGGCGGGCTATCGGGTGGGTTGCTACACTTCGCCGCATTTGTTGCACTACAACGAGAGGGTGCGCATCGCCAAACAGCAGGTGAGCGATGCGGAGTTGTGTGCGTCGTTTGAGAAGATTGAGCGGGTGCGTAAGCCGTTGGTGACAGATAGCCAAGTGACTTCCCTCACCCCAGCCCTCTCCCAAGGGGAGAGGGTGAAAGTGCTCCTTCCCCCTCCGGGGGAAGGTTGGGATGAGGGAGGTCTTTTTGAAATCCCGCTCACGTATTTTGAATTTGGCACACTCGCTGCGATGCAGTGTTTTATCGAACATAAAGTCGATGTCGCTATTCTTGAAGTGGGGCTGGGTGGCAGGCTGGATGCGGTGAATGTGTTTGATAACGATTGCGCAATTGTCACTAGCGTGGACATCGATCACATCGATTATCTGGGTGACACGCGCGAAAAAATTGCGTTTGAAAAGGCAGGTATTTTTCGCAAAGATCGGGTGGCAATTTGTGCGGATGACGATGTTCCGCAGGCGATACGCGACCATGCAAAAGATATTGGTGCGGAGCTTTGGTGCATAGGAGATGCATTCAGCTTTACGTTGCACGAAGGTCAGTGGGACTATCGCAGTAAGCTGGGTGGACGTAGCTCGTTGCCGCATCCTGCTCTGCGTGGTGCATTTCAATTGAATAACGCCAGTGCAGTATTGGCGGCCTTAGATGTATTGAAGGAAAAATTGCCCGTGAGTATGGCGGCGGTGCGGCGCGGTTTAACCGAGGTGCAATTGGCGGGACGCTTTCAGTTTGTGCCGGGTAAGCCGCAATTGATTTTGGATGTGGCGCATAACCCTCATGCAGCGCGTTCGCTGGCAGAGAATCTCACTAACTTGCCAGAATGCCCTAATACTTATGCGATATTTGCCATGCTCAAAGATAAAGATATGGCGGGCGTAGTGGCGGCACTTAACCCGCATATTGATACATGGCTGGTTGCGGGCATAGACGCACCGCGCGGTGCGAGTAGTGCAGAGCTTGAGCAGGTGGTTCAACAGGGCAGGGTGAATGGTGAGATAAAAAGCTTCGCTAACATTGCCGAGGCGGTGAGTTTTGCCTATAAAGCGGCAGGCGAAAATGATAGAATCGTCGCCTTAGGATCGTTTTACACGGTGGCGGAAGTGATGCAGGTGCGAGGCATTGCTGTTAGTTAAAGAAACGTAATAAATAAACATCCGTTCGTCCTGACAACTTCGCATCAAATTTATTTGATAGCGAATTGCGTACTTTTAGTGCTGAGCGTAGCGCAGCGAAGTCGAAGGGTGATGAGTGTTACCTCCCTTCGACTTCGGCGATACAGCCACCTACGCTCAGGGCGAACGGTTTTTTGGTTTTTTAAGTAATTGCTAAACACTCATCAAGCGAGATTAAAGAATGGCAAAGCAGCCCACAGACGACGAACAAAATCTCAAGCGTAAATCGCGTCGCCGCCTTGTCGGTGCAGTTGCGCTGGCATTGGCCGTCGTGGTTATTTTGCCGATGGTGCTGGATAGCGAGCCGAAACCCACCGGACAGGATATTGATTTGCGTATTCCTGCACCCGATGCGGCTGGCGAATTCGTGCCTAAGGTGATGCCGCCCAAAGCGGCTGAGGTGTTGCCAGCCAGCAGCCCGGTGATGGTTACGCCAGTTGAGTTGGCGGTTACACCAGTTGCAGTCGATACCAAGCCCGCTGAAAAAACTGAGAAGCCTACAGTTGCTGAAGCGATTGTTGTTCAGCCTAAAGCTGTTTCAGCAAAAGCTGATCCTAAGCCAGCAGCAAAAGAGACGACACCAACGCCTAGTTCGACCACTGAAAGTTTTGTTGCGCAAGTGGGCGCATACAGCAATGCCGAGAGTGCGCATAAAGTGTTGACCGAATTAAAAGGCTGGTCGTTCAAAGCCTATAGCGAAAAAGTGGGCGATAAAATTCGGGTGCGTGTGGGGCCGTATTCTGAGCGTGACAAAGTGGATAAAGTGAAGGTGTTATTAGAAAAACATGGGCTACATCCAGCGGTAGTAGTGTTGCCATGACCGTATTCGATTTTGGCGTGATTGCCATCATCTTGGCTTCTCTGCTGCTGGGTTTGTTCCGTGGTTTTGTATATGAAGTGTTGTCATTTTTGGGTTGGCCAGTTGCGTATTTTCTTAGTAAAGCTTTCGCCAGCAGCGTTGCGCCAATGATGCCGATCACGCAAGAATCGATGCGCATCGCCGTGGCTTATGTGGTGGTATTTATCGCGGGTTTGATCGCGTGGAGCTTGCTGGTTTTTTTGCTGACTAAGATTATCAAAGCAATCGGTTTGGGCGGTATTGATACGTTTTTAGGGTCGTTGTTTGGTGTGTTGCGCGGTGCAATGATCGTAGTTGCGATGGCGTGTTTAGCGGGCTTGACGGATATTCCCAAGCAGCCGTTTTGGCAGCAAGCACGTATGAGCCAATCGACGGAAGGCTTTGCCAAGTTGGCGAAAACTTATTTGCCAGACAGTGTTGCGCAACGTATTCAATTTCCACGTCGTAGTTAATTTCAGTTGTTTAGTTAGGATAAAATCATGTGTGGCATTCTTGGCGTCATTTCACATTCACCCGTCAATCAGCTGTTGTACGACGGCTTGCAGGTGTTGCAGCATAGAGGGCAGGACGCTGCCGGTATCGCAACGTTGGATGGACATACGTTCCATTTGCACAAAGACAATGGGCTGGTGCGCGACGTGTTTCGTACCCGTAACATGCGTGCGTTATTGGGCAATGCGGGTATCGCCCATGTGCGTTATCCAACGGCTGGTTCGGCAGTGGATCACAACGAAGCGCAGCCGTTCTATGTGAATTCACCCTTCGGTATCGTGCTGGGACACAACGGTAATTTGACGAATACTGATGAGTTAAAGCAACAGTTGTTCGCTGAAGATTTACGTCACGTGAATACCAATTCTGATTCAGAAGTGTTGCTCAATGTGTTAGCGCATGAGTTGCAGATTAACGCCAAGCAATATCGTCTTGATGCGTCCACTATTTTTGCGGCGGTGTCGGGTGTCCACAAACGCTGTCGCGGTGCGTATGCCGTGGTGGCAATGATTGCGGGCTACGGGCTATTGGCGTTCCGCGATATTTACGGCATACGTCCCCTAGTAATAGGCGTGAATGAAACGCCGCAAGGTAAGGAGTATTTGATTGCTTCCGAAAGCGTCGCACTCGACACCTTGGGCTTCAAATTTGTGCGCGATGTCGCACCCGGTGAAGCCGTGTTTGTGGACTTAAGCGGCAAGTTGTATAGCCAACAATGCAGCGACAAAGCCACGTTGAATCCGTGCATTTTCGAGTATGTTTATTTGGC
>JABFRF010000164.1 GCA_013141315.1 Gallionella sp.
CAATTAGTTAACGATAAATTCTTGGAGCCAATAAAATGATTCGCAACAAATATGAAGTTATTTCTGCCAAGCGAGAATGGCGAGACTATCGGAAGGTGTAACAAAAAAATGTTTGCCCAAAATCATGTTGCGGTCACCGTCGCCATCCGATGCCGCGCCGAAATCAGGCGCGTTATCCCCATACATGACATCGACCAATTCATGCGCGTAAGTCAGATTAGGATCGGGATGACCGCCGCCGAAATCAGGCAGCGGAACGCAATTCATCAAGCACTCAGCCGACGCGCCTAAACGACGCACGAAAATTTCTTGCGCATAACCGCCATTGACTGCATGCATGGCATCAAACTTGATGCGGAAGCCACTCGCCAACAGCGCCCGTATCGCTGCAAAATCAAATATCGATTCCATCAAGTCGGCGTAATCACTCACGGGGTCGATTACCGACACAATCATGTCACCCAGTTTGCTGTCACCCAATTTATCCAGTGCAACATCGGCACTTTCCAAAATGTGATATTGCGAAATAGTCTTGCTCGCGGCGAATATCGCTTCTGTCACCCCCTCTGTGGCAGGCCCGCCGTTGCAGCCGTTGTACTTAATACCAAAATCGCCATCTGGCCCGCCGGGATTGTGGCTGGCAGACAAAATGATGCCGCCATAGGTTTGATACTTGCGAATCACACAAGATGCGGCAGGCGTAGCAAGAATGCCGCCCTTGCCCACCAAGACACGCCCATAGCCATTGGCTGCCGCCATTTTAAGAATGATCTGTATTGCGTCACGGTTGTAATAGCGTCCGTCGCCACCTAACACCAATGTTGAGCCTGCGGGTGCTTTGATTGTGTCAAAAATAGACTGGACGAAATTTTCCAGGTAGTGCGCTTGTTGAAAATCGGGGACACGTTTGCGCAAACCCGATGTGCCGGGTTTCTGGTCGTTAAAAGGATTGGTTGCAACGCTGATGGCTGGCATTATTATCTCCCCGTGTTATGAAATATTTTGTTTGATATCTTACCACTTGATAGCGCAACTAACTTGGCTCGCCAATTCCCCCAAGCAGCCCAATTCCTGCAATAATTGCGTGCGGAAAATCAAAACTGAAAGTGAGCAAATGAAATGTTAAGTCAAGATGAATTAAAACAGGCTGTTGCAAAAGCAGCGATTGAATATGTCCCTTTCGATTGCATCGTTGGCGTAGGCACAGGCTCTACTGCTAACTTTTTTATTGATGAATTAGCCAAAATTAAAAATAAGATACGCGGTGCCGTCGCCAGCTCAGAAGCCTCAGCAAAGCGCTTGCAATCACATGGAATTGAAGTGCTATCACTCAATGACGCTGGTGACTTACAGGTTTATGTGGATGGCGCAGACGAAATCACCCGCCACCTGCACATGGTCAAAGGGGGCGGTGGGGCGCTAACGCGTGAAAAAATCGTTGCTGCTGCCAGCAAAAAATTCATCTGTGTCTGTGATGCCAGCAAGCTAGTAGATGTGCTTGGCAAATTTCCATTGCCGATTGAAGTCATCCCCATGGCACGCAGTTCAGTGGCACGGCAACTGGTCAAGCTTGGCGGACAACCCGCATTGCGCGAAGGATTTACTACAGATAACGGCAATCTGATTCTTGATGTACACGGATTGCAAATTATGAATCCGGTTGAGCTTGAATCAACTTTGGATCACATTGCGGGTGTTGTCACTAACGGTTTGTTTGCGCGTCGTTCAGCAGATGTGTTGCTGCTCGGGACACCTGATGGTGTAAAAACCATGACGTTTTAACGACTGTCATCCGTCCGTCATATATTTTGTTTATGTTGTTTGTTTTTGAAGGAATGAATCATGCCTAGTAGCGATCATATTTCTCGCCAGTTTGATGCCGATCTCGAAGCTATCCGCGCGAGTGTGTTGCAAATGGGTGGCTTAGTTGAAAGCCAAATTAAAAGTGCGGTTGAATCTCTAGTGAGTGGTGATATTGCATTGATGACGGAGGTGATTGAGAACGACCGTCGTGTTAACACTCTGGAAGTCAAGATTGATGAGGCTTGCAGCCAAGTCATCGCACGTCGCCAACCTGCTGCAGGTGATTTGCGTTTGGTGATGGCGGTGATCAAAACCATCACCGACTTAGAGCGGATTGGGGATGAGGCAGAAAAAATCGCCCGCATGGCGAAATTGCTTTCGCAAAAATCTTCCGGTCTCGTTCTGCCTCGCTACCACGAGATTAAACATGCTGCGGAAATCGCACTCGACATGCTGCGAAAATCCCTCGATGCTTTCGCCCGTCTAGACATTGTCATGGCCGCACAAGTGGTTCGTCAGGATGATCAAGTAGATGAAGAGTTTCGAGCCATCATGCGCTATCTCATCACGTTTATGATGGAAGATCCGCGCACTATTTCAACTTCGCTGGAAATTTTGTTTGTGGCGAAAGCGATTGAGCGTATCGGCGATCACGCCAAAAATATTTCAGAATATGTGATCTACATGGTTAAAGGACGTGACGTTCGGCACATCACAGCGGATGAAATTGATCGCGAAGTACAGTTGTAGACTGGTAATTTTGGAGTGCGGTGACAAGTCGCCGCATTTTAAGCGTTAAGTTTGTATATCCCGCTGCAACACTTCACTCAACATCCGCGCTACGCCTGCTTGCCACTGCGGCAGTTTCAAATCAAATGACTGCTGTAATTTTGTCGTGTCCATACGCGAATTGTGTGGACGTTTCGCTGGAGTGGGGAAATCGCTGGTAGGCACGGGTTTAATCGCTTCAGGCGTAACCTTAATCTGAATCTCTGCTCGTCTGGCCAAATCGATCACATAGCTAGCGTAGCCATGCCACGAGGTTTCACCCCCTGCTACCAAGTGATACAAACCCGACACATCGGCTTGTTGTTGTGCAGCTCGGATTGCATGAGCTGTGACATCAGCCAACAAATCCGCACCCGTTGGAGCACCAATCTGGTCGTTAATGATGTTTAAGCTGTCACGTTCCTGAGCCAGACGTAGCATGGTCTTGGCAAAATTGCCGCCACGTGCGCCATACACCCAACTGGTGCGAAAAATTAGATGTTTGCAGCCCGATTGTTGAATGAGTTTCTCCCCTTCTAACTTTGTCGCACCATACACACTCAGTGGTCCGGTCACATCGGTTTCCAACCAAGGCTTGTCACCCCTGCCATCAAACACGTAATCGGTAGAGTAATGTATCAACCAAGCATTGATGCGCTTGGCTTCTGATGCCAACACAGCGGGCGCAAGTGCATTGAGAGTACGCGCTAACTCTGACTCGCTTTCAGCTTTGTCTACAGCAGTATGAGCAGCGGCATTAACAATGATGTCCGGCTGGATTACACGAATTGTTTCCGCAAGCGCATCCAGATTGGTCAGATCGCCAAAAGGCACACTATTTCGATCCAATGCAATCAGCTCACCCAATGGCGCGAGGCTACGCTGCAGCTCCCAACCGACTTGACCGTTTTTGCCGAGCAATAATATTTTCATCAGGTGCGAGCAGCGTAGTTTTTTTCAACCCACTGCCGGTAGTTACCGGAGAGGACGTTATTCACCCAATCCTGATTATCCAGATACCACTGCACTGTTTTGCGTATGCCCGTCTCAAATGTCTCAACAGGCTTCCAACCCAATTCGCGCTCGATTTTGCGCGCATCAATGGCATAGCGGCGATCATGTCCGGGGCGATCAGTCACAAACGTGATCTGTTCACGATAAGATTTTCCATCGGGCCGTGGACGCAATTCATCCAGCAGCGCGCAGACGATATGCACGATGTCGAGATTGGCCTTTTCATTCCAGCCACCCACGTTGTAAACCTCGCCCAACTTGCCTTTGTCCAACACGCATCGAATCGCACTGCAGTGATCTTTGACGTACAGCCAATCACGAATCTGCTGGCCATCACCATAGACAGGCAGATTTTTTCCCGCCAGCGCATTCACTATCATTAGCGGAATAAGCTTCTCAGGGAAATGATACGGGCCATAGTTATTTGAGCAGTTGGTCGTCAATACCGGTAGGCCATAGGTATGGTGGTAAGCACGCACCAAATGATCGCTCGCAGCTTTGCTGGCAGAGTAAGGGCTGTTTGGTTCGTAGCGATGCGTCTCCGTAAAAGCAGGTTCGTCTTTGGTTAGCGAACCATACACCTCGTCAGTTGAAACATGCAAAAACCGGAAGTCAGATTGTGTAACACCCTCTCCCCCAACCCCTCTCCCGCTTGCGGGCGAGGGGAGACTTTGCCAATAACTGCGCACTCCTTCCAGCAAATGAAACGTGCCGACGATATTGGTTTGAATAAAATCTTCAGGGCCGTGTATAGAGCGATCCACATGACTTTCCGCCGCAAAATTTACCACCGCACGCGGACGATGCTGTGCAAGCAACTTAGGCAATAACTCAGTATCACCGATATCACCTTGGACAAAAATATGGCGCGGATCATCCTTAAGTGAAGCAAGATTTTGTAGATTACCAGCGTAAGTGAGCTTATCTAAATTGATAACTGTCTCGTCGCTTTGCGCGAGCCAATCTAATACAAAATTTGAACCGATAAAGCCCGCACTGCCAGTAACTAAAATCATGATGGTCTTTCTTTCATTTATTAAGTACGCCGATTATACCAACCCGCCGTTGCCCTGAGACCTTGTTCCAAGGTGAACGGTGGACACCAACTCAACTCGTTGCGTATTTTTTGATTGTTTACCTGCAACGACCCAAATAACCTCTCCACTTGGGCAGACCGTCCCAATACACCCGCTGCAGCACGCAGCAATCCAGGCGGAAAATAAAATGAACGGCTTTTTCTCCCCAATGCTGTCGCAATTTTTTTTACCAACATCGCGGTTGAAATATCTTCGCCATCACTGAGCAAATACGTCTGTCCTGCGGCATCGGGATGTGCTGCACAAACGATCAAGGCATCAGCCAGATTGCCCACATACAGCAGGCTGCGCAGATTTTTCGCACCGGCCAACGGCAAGGGAACATCTTTATCAATCGCGGTCATCAGGCTGATGAAATTTCCTTTTACGCCTGCGCCGTACACCAATGGAGGTCGCACAATGACAATCTCCAAACCCGTTTCTTGCGCGATGCGCTGCAAAGCTTGTTCGGCACGCCACTTCGAGATGCCGTAAGGGTCTTGTGGGTTGGGTTGATTCGACTCAGAAAAAGGCTGACTTCCCGTAGTGCTGTCGCCATTCACTTTAATTGAGCTCACGTACACCAATCTTTTAACACCAGCTTGTGCTGCCTGTCGTGCCAAATTTTCTGTGCCACTCACATTGACTTTAAGAAACTCAGATAGCGGATCAGCCGCCTCATCCTTCATCACATGCACACGCGCGGCAAGATGAATGACTACATCGACATCGCGTAAAGCATCACGCCAACTTGTTCCACCCGCTATTTCGCCCACTACTACCGACTCTATCCCTTCAATGGATAAATCCAACGAACGCACCGCTGCCCTGACCTGAAATCCCCGATGCCGCAATTCTTTGCACAAAACGCGACCAACAAAGCCTGTGGCTCCCGTGACGAGCACCTTCTTATCGTTGAAAGTCATTTCGCCCGATGTCACACCAGAACCTTCTCATATAATTCGATCAGCTCGCGGGTTATCTTCCCTCTGGCAAATAACGCTAATGCTCTCAGCCTAGCCGCTTCGCCCATTTTTTTCGCCAAAGTACGATCCTCAATTAACATCATCAGGTTTTGAGTCAGCGCACCCACATCTCCAGCCGGGAACAACAGGCCTGTCTTACCCTCGTCTACCGCATCGGTAATGCCATAGATGCGTGTAGCAACGGTCGGTACGCTACAAGCCGCAGCTTCGATAATAACCTGCCCAAAACCCTCGCGATAACTGGGTAAACAAAAGATATCCGCAGCTGCCATATAACGCTCTGGTGTGGGCGTGAAACTGACTCTACGCAAATGCTCGGAATATATTCCGCAAATTTCCTGCACACGTGCAAAAGGAACATCTTCTTCGGCACCCACCAACAGCAGCACTACATTGGCATGGCACGAGGCAATATCGGCAAAGGCCGCAGCCAGATCTAGCATCCCTTTATCCCGATTCAATCTACCCAGAAACAAAATCAATGTTTGTTCCGAGCTGATACCCAACTCTGCTCGCACCGCCGCACTCACTTGCGCATCAGGACGAAATTGTTGCGCGCTAACACCACAGATCGAACCCTGTCCGATAACGATCCCTTTACCTGCTTGCAATACCCCTTCTGATACTAAAAAGTCACGCTGTGACGGACTATCCACCAGAATGTGTGTCGCGAAGGCGACGATCAATTTATCGAATGATTTAAGTGCTGCGCGTTTCCAGCCCCGCTTGTTCGCCCATACCTGTCCAGTGAAGGTATGCATTCGAGCGGGCACGCCGGCCATCCAACCGGCCAGCATCGACAGCAACCCTGCTTTGGGCATAATGGAATGGACGAGATCAAACTTCTCTTGGCGAAACAGAATAACCAATTGGATTAGAACCTGCGCATCACGCCAAGGTGACACCTTGCGCTGGATCGCAAGTGGAATGAATTGGGCGTTTAAGCCACTCAACAGGTCGGCATCCTCGGGATGGGTGATGATACTGACTCGCCAATTTTCCCCGGCGGCGCGAACATGACCTCGCATAAAAGCGTGGACAACTGCGGGGATAGTCGCAACATAGCAAAGCTTTTTCATTTTAATTCGCACTGCGAAAATCGCTTCTGGTATTCCGCCACCAGCTCTCGCAACCCTTGCTCCATTGAGATTGCTTCGCGGTAACCTAACTCTTGCTGAATACGTGATATTGAGTAGATTGAAAAGTTAGCCAAGGCATCCACTCTGGATCGCGTGAGCGGAAAGCTAGGTAAGTTCCCTAACGTCACGCCCGCCAAATAAGCCATGAAAAAAGGAATCCTCCACCTTGGAGTCGAACGCGCCAATGCATCGGCGATCACGCCCACAAATTGTTCTAGCGTGCGGTGATCGGAAATATTAAAAACCCTATCTTTTGCCGCGTTCATCGTTCCGCAACGAATCAGTCCACTCACGACATTATCCACATGAATATAATTCGCCGACGCGCCGCGTTTGCCAATATAAAAGAACCACCCCTTATCTATCATAGACACCATCTTGTACAAAGACTGATTACTCATCTCTGGCCCAAACACATTTGACGGGCGCAAGATCGAATGACTAAACCCCCCATTTTTAGAACCTAGCGCGACGATTTTGTCCGACTCGGCTTTGGTGATCTCATAAAGCCCCGTCGGATTTAATACTGAGTCCTCGGTAATGATGCCTGCTTTCACCGAACCATACACCCCAACGCTGCTTAATTGCACCCAATGATTCACCCGTCCTGATGCCGCCTTCACCAACTTGTGAGTCGCATCAACGTGTAATGCCCGCATGGTTTGTGGATTGGTCAATTGCCCTGCACAATGATAAAGCACCTCCACGCCTTCCAGCATTGAAGCAAGGTCGTTAGTCTGTACCGATAGCAAATCACACTGACAATGTTCTATTCGAGAAGGCTGCTCAGACGCAGCAATACTTCGTGAAAGCAGCCGAACCGTATCACCTCGCGCCACCAGACGTGGGACAAGTTTTTGTCCTATAAAGCCCGTCCCGCCTGTCACCGCGACAATCACAAACGATCTCCCAAAGTAAGGGTCTTATTGTCTCGACATATAAACTGTCTGTGCGAGATAAGCATGTTAACTGAGTACTCCAATGGATTAACCAAGCTAAAAACGGTTTAACAAAATCAGCAATCGCAGCATCAAATCATCAGTCCATTTTTGTCGCCAAATTTCCCGGGTCAACGCTAATTGCAAACGGAGAGAGAACGATGCCTTCGCCCCGACGAATTTGTTAAGGACTAACGTTTGAGATGAAGGAATACTTTCCCCAAATACTTCCTGCAAAGCAATCGCTTGTTCGCTCATCCACAGATGACCGCCCCTATCACCAAAAAAACGACGGTATTTTCTCGTCCATTGCGCCAACCTACCCGCAGCCACCCCAATCGCATTATGCCGATGCTGGCGATATTTAAGCACGGCGACATCATCAAATATCACGTCACCAAAACAGGACACGACCAGATAACACCACCAATCATGTATGTAGATTTTGCCCGGCAGATGTGCGGCAATAAGGTCTATGGCTTTCCGATTAAGCACGATCGTGCAACCAGTGACCACACTATTAACCAATGCGTTACCAAAACCGATTTTTTTCGGCAGCGCCGTGTAAGCAATATGCTTCAAGCTTTCGTCAACCAGCTCCACCCTGGCGCAATACATTGCCGGACGATCCTCTCCGATCTTGCTCAAGGCTGCCACAGCAGACGCGATCTTCTCGGGCAACCAGACATCATCCTGATCGCAAAATGCGACATATTCCGTTTTTGTTGATGCAGCATTTTTAAGCAATTCAAAAAAACTTAGCGCTGGCCCCAAATTGTTGTGGTCTTCAAGTATCGTTAAGCGGCCTAATGATTGCTCGCTTTCCAAAATTTCTCTAGTCGAATCGGACGAGCCATCGTCGCGCACCACAATTTTAATATCGCGGTAAGTTTGTTCATACAGCGAAGCGAGCTGTTGCTGAAGATATTGGCTACCGTTAAAAGTGGAAAGCAGTACGGTGACCCGAGCAGAGTTGGATATTTCCGGCATCGGCGACATCACTGGGTCAATTGCGAAACAAGAAATGGACTGGCTTCCGCCAGCGTCCCGATAACTGCGGTAGCCGCCGAATCACTGAATACTGAGGCATTTACAACAGGCCGATACAGCAGATTGCACCCTACGCCCGCAGCTAGTCCCGCGCCAATATCTGACTCCTTGTCTCCGACCAAAACCGAATGTTTCAAATCAACGTGGAACTCCGCTACAGCCTGAAGAATCATGCCAGGTCCCGGCTTACGAAAAGGTGAATCAATTTTGTATCGTCCAACACCATGCTCAGGATGAAAAGGACAAAAATAAACCTTATCGATTGAAGCACCCTCCGACTTAAAAACCCCGCACATCCAATCGGTGAGATTTAAAAACTCGAACTCGGTGTAATAACCACGGCCAATTCCCGCCTGATTAGTGATGACAAAGATCAGGTAATCCAATTCTTTGGCGCGACGACACAGATCAAATATACCGTCAATGAACTGAAACTCTTCTTGAGTACAAACATAAGCATGATCGATATTGATCACACCATCTCGATCCAAAAACAATGCACGCTGGAGACTCAAAGACACACCCCAGCCAACTCCGTTTGAGCGCGCGCAAAATCCTCCGGTATGCCAATATCGATGAAATGACCCCTGGTGACAAAGGCATCAAAACGCTGTTGTGCAACTGCCTTGGAAAGGAAATCGACTTCCAGCGAGAAAGGCTGCCCACAAGGATATTCATCAAGAATGTTTCTAGGCAATACATAGCATCCCGCATTGATTAAACCCGGACCTGCCAAGCCTTTTTCGCTGAAACCCAACACACGATCATTAACGACATCCAAGCGACCATAACGTGCCGTGTCCAACAACGCTCTCGCCACAATGATAGGGGCATGATGCGCCAGCCAATGAACCTCAATATCAGATGCTTCTACATCCAGATAGGTATCGCCATTGAACACAAACACATGATCTGCTTTACACCGTTCAAGTGCCTGTCGAATCGCACCGCCGGTACCCAATGGCGTATCTTCGATCTCATACACCAGCTCCATACCCGCAAACTGATCCCCAAAATACGCGACGACTTTTTCCGACAGATACCCCAGCGATAACACCACTCGGCTAAACCCTTTGCGAGCAAGGGCAGTAAGCAAAATTTCCAGAAAGGGGCGACCTGCCACTGGAGCCATAGGTTTGGGCAAATCGGGCACCACCTGCCGTAGCCGCGTGCCAAACCCACCTGCCAAGACGATCGCTTCCATTATTTGAATGCTTCAAGCCTTGCAAGCACAGCACAGCCAGCCAGACTGTAGACTTGCAACAAGCGCGCTTCCTGAATAAGGATGGAGATATGGCCTTCCATCAAACCCTCCATGCCTGCGTGCCATGTTTGGTAAAGTGACAATTACTCACTTGGCCCTCAAAAACACTCAACGCGCGTATCACATCCATACGATTTTCCGGGGGCACAAAAAACATCATGAACCCCCCTCCGCCCGCACCGGAAACTTTACCCGCCAATGCGCCAGCTTTTATCGCTGCGTCATATATTTCATCAATGTGTGGATTCGACACAGTCTTGGCAGAACGCTTTTTGCTTTCCCAACCCTGACGCATGGATGCAACAATACCTTCAAAATCTCCGCGCAACAGACACTCTTTCATCACCAAAGCCTCGTTCTTGACTTGATGCATCGCTTCGATTGCCTCCACCGACCCACTAGTCACATTGGCACTTTGATCGGCGATGATCTTGGCCGACTCGCGTGAGACACCGGTATAAAACAACAGCAAGGAAGCCTCTAGCTCACAAATGATCCATTCCTTAATGCGTAACGGATTGATCACCGCACGATCATCGGCATAGAACTCCATGAAATTAAATCCGCCAAAGGTAGCCGAATACTGGTCTTGCCTGCCCCCCTGCAAACCGCAATCTATCCGCTCGATCTTGTAAGATAGATGTGCAATGGTGTAGTCATCCAAGGGCAAATTGAGCAGCTCGACAAAAGCCCGGATCATCACCGTCACCAAGGTTGACGATGAACCCAAACCCGAACCTGCAGGCGCATCACAAAACGTACTCAACTCCAAGGGAATACGCTTACCCCCGTTGTATCGCTGTATCATTTCGTTATACACCGCCTTGTGCAGATCAAGCTTGCCATTCAATAACAAAGGCTCGTCAACCGCCTTGACCTTCTCTTTTTGCTGATCGGTCGAAACAAAGCGTACATAAGGCTCATCCAAAGTTTTGATTACCGCATACGCATAACGATCCAGTGTGGCATTAAGCACATAGCCGCCATGCACATCACAATAGGGTGAAACATCGGTTCCGCCCCCGGCAAGGCCGAGGCGAAGAGGGGCTCTCGCTCTAATTATCATTGAGTAAAATTCTAAATGGTTGTAAAAATTCGCAACAAGGTATCGCTCAAAATACCTACCTATTCAAAGGTATTTTTCCTTTGGCTATTTCATTTCTCCAGTGATTCAGCAAGTCACCGAACATTTGTTGAGCGGATATCCCTGGCTTCCAATTGATTGCTGACTTGATTTTCGTGTTGTCAAACATTTGGTAATCTGCATCAATGGGTCGCATTCTATCTTCGTCCGTAACAACCTTTATATCCTTACGCGTACTCATGCTCAAAAGCAGCTCAATCACTTCTGGCAACTTGAAGACTTCCTCGCCGGCAATATTGAAATAGTCACCGCACTTGATATCCCCCCTCTCACTTGCCTCAAGGAGCAAAAAGTAAGCCCTAACCGCATCCCGCGCATCCTGGAAAGTTCTGGTGCTTGATAAGTTACCAACCTTAATTGCCGGCTCTTGCAGGCCCGCCTCAATCAAGGCGATCTGCTTGGCGACCGTGCTTTCAAAAAAAACATCGCTCCGTCGCGGACCAGAATGCGTGCCCATTCTGGTGACAAAGGTGCGCACGCCATAGGCTTCCCCATAAAACTGCCCCAAGTAATCTGTCCCAATCTTGCTAATGCTGTAAGGACTGGCACCGTGAAAAACCGTGTTCTCGGCCAAAGGTACACCAGGCTTAGCTTTGCCATACACCTCGCTAGAAGAGCAGATGTGTACCACAGGATCATACCCATCGACTTCTTTTAGTTGCCGAATATTTTCGAGCAGGTTCGCCGTACCAATAATATTAGTCTGTAAAGTTTCAATCGGGATATTGAATGATGTTTTAGGATACGATTGCGCGCCCAGATGAGAAATAAATTCCGGCCTGACTTCCCGTAGCATCCTTGACATCGCTGCATAGTCATTCAAATCTGCATAATAGAGACTGGCCCTATCCTTATTGTTGATTCGGGTTGTCAGGTGATACAGGTTATCCATCGGCTCCTGCCAACGCATCATTCCGACAACATCGAAGTCGGTGTTTTCCAAAACGTAGTCAGCCAACTGAGATCCTACCTGGCCAGTCATCCCCGTAATCAGTATTTTCTTACTCATTTTGTCCCTTGCAGCCTAAAATTAAACTCAACACAAATACAGCGGCCTATTCGATATCCAGTTCAGTTTCGCAATCAAATCGCTTTCGTAATAACCTGTCTTGTCAGCGGCGATCACTCGCAGCTTGCAATCATGAAGCGCGGCACCAACAGCGGCTGACGGCTCCTTAACGACTTACTCCCCCTACCGGAGCAACTTCACAAGCTCTCTGGCAACGTAGCGTAAACCCTCAACTGAACCCCTTTAAAGTTTTTGCTTAGGCAATCTATTTATGCGCCACAAATATAAGTTGTTCGCCGCCCAAATACCCAAACGCGGGCGACCAATACATCACAGCATAGGCATCGGAAAATCCTGCAGCTCTCACCTGATCCAACATTTTCCAACCAAAATGGGTGAAGCATAAGCAGCCTTCGCTGGTCAGGGGGTTGCCGTGATATTCCGGCTCGAGTAAATGCTCGATCTCACCATTATCGTTGATACGCGCACGCATCACATTATCAGGGCAAGTAGCCACGAACGGCACTGACCACAGCATTTTTCCCCGTGCCGTTAGTATTCTGGCGCACTCACGAAAAGCCAGCTCATAGTCGGGGAAATGCTCAAAGCAATCCAGAGAAACAACCCGATCAAAACTCGCATCGGCGAACGTCAAGTTAGTCAGGCTTTCATTGCGAATGCCGCGCTCATCGGATGTGCCAGGCGGGTATAGATTGCCCAAGTATTCGCTGCCCACCACCGTGTCATACTTGGCAGCAAAATAACGAAACATCGGGGTGATTTGTTCCGAGATATAGATTCGATCCGACTGATGTGCCGCCACTTCAGTATCAAATAATTGAATCGCCGCGCGCAAACGATTGTTAAATGTGGTCTGGGGACAAGCCAAGTGCTCTCGCCAATTAATTGTTCCATCACCATCAGCGTGCTCATAACCAACTGAAAAATCAACCTCGCAGCCTGCCGTATAGGAATATCCCCTCACCTTAAACTTGTTCCGCCCCTTGTCGGGAATCAAGCTTTTTTCGGTACTTTTTATTTCAGCTAAATACTCGCCTGATTGAGCGACGTGTTGTAGGTATTCTGCTTGGCTTCGAATTTTGAAAAGCTTCATGCCTCCACTCATTTTGCTCACGGCAAGGAGTTCTTGCTTGCCAAGTATTCTCCGCAGAAAAGTTGATCTTTTGAGAAGCTTGAATAAGCTCATGCCTTCTCCGATTTTGTCGGCCGCGCCGTTTGCCAGTTTGCCGCATACCACTCGTAGGTTCTGCGTACCCCTTCTGCTAAATTGACTTTTGCTTTGAAGCCCGTGCTTTCAAGTTTATCGAGGTTGTAATAACGCACCAGTTGCCCGTCAGGTTTACTTGAATCCCATTCAACCGGCACTTGAGTAAGCGATTGCAGAGTTTCAACAATGTCGCGAATCGGGTGGCGCATGCCACTTCCCATATTGATCGGGCCTTCCAAGTTGCGCAGGATGGCGATCAATGCGGAAGCCGTATCATCACAGTAGGTGAAGTCACGTATCGCCACGCCACTGCCCCAAACTTTGACCGATTTTCCCTGTTGGGCAGCAGCAAAAAACTTAGCCACTAACGAGGGGATGACATGCCCCTCTTCCACATCAAAACTGTCATGCGGGCCATACAGATTGCCGCTGATCACAAATGCCGAAGACTGACCGTATTGTTCTTTGGCGGCACTGAGTTGAGCCAGCATCAGCCGTTTGGAATGCGCGTAAGAATCCTCGGAAGGATGCGGTGGACCGATCCAGACTTGATCTTCAAACAGCTCTTGCTGCCCTTTCAGTTCTGGATACACGCAACCCGAACCCATCGCCACAATCTTGGTCACCCCCGCTCGACGGGCAAACTCAACCACATTGGTATTGATCATGACGTTATCAAAAAGAATGTCCGATTTGTATTTCATATTGCCACCGATACCATGTACGCGTGCGGCCAGATGAAACACGTATTTAGGTTGCACTTCGGCAAACATCTTTTGCACCGCGCCACCATCACGCAGATCACAATCCTTGCTCCCAATTGGAATAACACTGGTGAAACCTTGTTCGGCAAGCACGGTTTGAAGTGCCCGCCCAACTAAGCCGGTACCCCCCGTAATTAACACACGTCCGTGTTGGTCAACAATCTGTTGGTTTTGCATAGCTAATGATTCCTGTTAATGAAGATGTACCGCTGAATAAATTTATATTACGAAATGAACGTTCACTGCCAATGATGCCACGAGCAATAACCAACCTAGGCAGAAGCTCGAAACAGCAGGGTCTTTGTCCGTGCGAACGCTGCTTGTAAACGAGCAGATTTTACCCTAACACAAGCCGTGACTCATTAACCAAGCAATGAATAGACACCAGCCTGTTTAATCTCAAATTTTGAAACAAACCAATCCGCGCATTTACCTTTAGCTCACCGGTCAGTTAAGTTCTTCCAAAAGATAGACTCGCTTGATCGAGTCCAATTTTGATTCCCACGAATAATTTGACAATGCCTTTGCCCTTGCCTTGTAACCCATCACCTGATTCAGATCATCGTCCAACAATAATGAAATGCAATTTTCAGCAAAGTCGTCTGCAGATTCCGCAATAAAAATGTCAACTCCATTTTCGTAAGCTAGGCCATTCGCTGAAATAGGTGATACCACGCTCGGCACACCATAAATCGCATATTGATTCACCTTGCCACGAAAACCTGACCCGCCCAGCGCGGGTGCGATACCCAGCTTTGCCTTGGTGATATAGGGTCCTAAATATGCAACTTCGCCAACCAACTCAATTGAGTCATCTGCACTTTTAAATGGAGAAAGATCGCCTCTGCCAACCACCTGCAATACATAGTTAGGAATCTTACTTTTGATTTGTGGGTGTACCTTTTCGATAAACCATTGCAAGGCAGCAATGTTGGTAACGGAACCGAAATAGGCAACATAAATAATCGTATGTGTTTTATATTCAGGCTGTAAGACGGAAGTAATAGAGGCAAACGCATCTTGAAAATCTGTGGGGGATATACCCGTTTCTATCGTCGTGATCTTTTTGGATCCTGTCACACTGCGCAAGATTGCTGCATCTGAAGTTGACACACATACTACCTCGTCAGCTTTGAAACAAAACACCCACTCTCCGATAGCTTGCTTTAATTTGGAAAGTGTCACCCTGAAAGGTAGCCTACGCCTTAGCTTGAAAAGTTCTGTTAAGTCGATATTCAATGAACTCACGATGGACTCCATCGGAGCAAACAGAATCTTTGAGCCAAGTTTTTTATAAGCATTGATGTGCCGTGCAGTTTGGTGAAACTGCAAATCGATCACGTCGTAATACGGGACAATTTGACACTGCCTCAGCAACCCGTCTGGAGACATATCTTTTTCAGGTGAAAAATATATGTTGTCGAAAGTATCATCCAAGTCTTTATAGGTACCATCAACCTTGGCGAGAAGACAGGTATAAAGATCAATCTTGACCATGGGAAACTGCGCTTTTATCAACCTATACATATCCAAGATACGCAGCCCACCCGCATGCGCGGATGAAGGACAATAATAACTTGCCAGCAAAATTCGCTTATTGGACGTACTGGACACGCGTGTACCCCTTCAAAATTTTTTCTTCACATTGGCTTTCCTCGCCAGTGTTTTTCCGAAATACTCAAGATTCAGCGGCATCGAGGCAGCAAGAAGCAATACACAACAGACCGTGTCACGCCATGAAATTTCGAAGAGCCTCTTCAATACGTTGCCTTTTTTTTCCGGACCCAGCATAACGCCTACTAAGGTGGGGGCAATCACACGAACAAACTCACCGACAGGTCGATTCGCTTTGCGGAACAGATAATAAATAGTCAAAATGAACTCGGCTTTTTCAGCAGCACCATTGACTCGTACTCGCGCGGTTTCTTCGTGGCGGCGGAAATTATTCAGTGCCAGGTTAGAGAAGAGGACATTTCCGTAACGCAATACATCACCGATAAAAATCCAATCGCCAGTCAGCTTAAAATTTTTAAGGTAGGGCGTATAGGCACCACGAAAGGCCTTAGTCGAAATCAACGCTGAACTCATGTTCGGTACCGTCTGCCCCCGCAACTGAAAATTAACCAACTCCTCATGCCCGTCCGCCACGAACTCACTATCCCATCGAGCGTTTTT
>JABFRF010000128.1 GCA_013141315.1 Gallionella sp.
AGTATCATCGCCGCGCATCTGGGTGGCTCATTGCTAATGACCGTGCTGGGCATTCAGACTTTTAAGTGGTTACAGGGATAATATAGAGTCGCGTGGCGACATATCATCACTCTCCCCTTCTGGGGGAGAGGTGGGGAGAGGGAACAAACTGGCGGCGGCTTCTTTCACATTTGTGTTGTTGCCGTCATGTTCGTAAGGAGGGCAACATGAATCTATTATCTTTTTATGTGAGTGAAAAACATCATCATGCTGGTATGCCATTGTATGCATGGTTGTTGGAACAAGCGAAATCACAGGGAATCAGCGGTGGTTCGGCGTTCCGTTCCATTGCTGGTTTTGGACGGCATGGCAGGATGCACGAAGATACATTCTTTGAGTTGGCAGGGGAATTGGCAGTGAAAGTTGAATTTATCATGGATGAAGCGCAAACTGAAAAGCTGTTGGATACGTTGCATTCAGCAGATATGAAAATGCTCTACACATTTCAAAAAATTGAAGTGGCACAAATTTAGAGTACGCACCTTACTTAGGAGATGAACATGAAAAAAATATTATTGATACTATCGTTATGCTGTTTGGCTAATGTGGCACTGGCAGCCGTAATCGGCAAAGAAGTGAGCTATCAGGCGGGTGGCACCACGCTCAAGGGTTATGTCGCGTATGACGATAGTTTCAAGGGAAAGCGCCCAGCAGTGTTGGTGGTGCATGAATGGTGGGGGCATAACGAGTATGCCCGCAAGCGTGCTCGCATGTTGGCGGAATTGGGCTACACCGCGCTGGCGGTGGATATGTATGGTGATGGCAAGCAAGCGCATCATCCCGATGACGCGGGAAAATTCGCCACCGAAGTGAGCAAGAATATGCCGATGGCGAAAGCGCGCTTTGAAGCGGGGATGCAACTATTGCGCGATCAAGATACCGTGGATGCCAGTGAAATCGCCGCGATAGGCTACTGCTTCGGCGGCGGTGTGGTATTGAACATGGCGCGCATGGGTGAAAATTTGAAAGGCGTAGCCAGCTTCCACGGCTCGCTGGGCACAGACACTCCCGCACAGCCTGGAAAAATCAAAGCGCGCATCGTTTCATTTACGGGTGAAGCTGACCCGATGATAGGCGCGGATAAAGTTGCTGCATTCAAAGCAGAAATGGATGCCGCAAAAGCGGACTATCGCGTCGTGACCTATCCCAATGCGCAACACGCTTTCACCAACGAAGAAGCAGATGCGTTAGGTAAAGAGTTCAAATTACCACTGGCTTACAACGAAGCAGCAGATAAGGATTCATGGCAGCAAGCGACATTCTTTCTGAAAGAAGTGTTTGGGAAACGCTGATTTAATCGGCTTGTGGAATCAGGGAACGGCTCTCCGCCCTGACAAGGGAGAGTGCGAAGCGAGGGGGCATGGAAAGGGTTTCGCTTAAAGCCTTGCTGTGCTTAGTGTTCAGCTTAAACGCCTCCCAGCCTCCCCTTGTCAGGGGAGGAGCCAAACAGCACAGTCTCCAGAAATTAGATTAAAGGAAACGCTGATTAAGTCCCGCCGCTCGTGTGAGCCCTTCGATAAACTCAGGAGAGCCTTGTCGAACCGTGAGTGGTGGGGCATATAATTCAACGAGTTAAATCACGTACCCTTCGACAGGCTCAGGGCGAACGGACTTAATCAGCGTTTCCTTTTATCTCTTTGGGTTGAATTCCGCGCTGCTTGCCGCGAAAGATGGCGATTAGCCATCAGCACTTTGCTTTGGGGTTTGATACCCCGTAGCTTGCTGCGGGGGAAATTCATTCAGCACCTCCTTTATTGATTCGGCACGGTGGAGTATTGACCCCCGTTCGGCCTGAGCCTGTCGAAGGCTGCGAATCCATTCACATTTCGACAGGCTCAATGCGAACGGATTTCAAACATCATCTAGCCGGATCAATAGTAAAAAATAAGTTAGGGAGGCGCTGGTTATTGAGCATTCCCGGAATACATGACAAGTTTTTCATTGCGCGCTATTTCCCTCACCCCTGTCCCTCTCCCGGGGGAGAGGGATGCAAAGCCTTTCTCCCTCCGGGAGAAAGGTGGGAATGAGGGCGCGCGCATGTCATGATTTAAGGAAACGTCAATAATGGATTATTTGGGTTAAGTCACGACCACTTCTGATACAATAACACCCATTGAAATAGTCCTATAGCGCGTTTTATTTTGTTGATCGCAAGTCGAATCCTACCCCCGAATCTGATGCAACTACCCAAAATCAACAGTGCAATGTATAGCAACGATAAGTTGTCTATGGCTTACCTTGGTCTATCCATCTTCTTGACGCGGACTGCAATCAATTCGGGCCACCTAAACACGATCGGGTTTATTGATGAATGAGCCATTGAGCAAACCTCAGAATAAAGTTGAGGACGATGAAATCGACTTGCGTGAAATTTGGCGTGTATTAGTTAAATACAAACGCATGATTATGTTCGCGACATTCGGCGCGGCTATCGTGGCAGCGGGAATTTCCTTGCAGCTCCCAAACATCTACCGTGCTGAAGTGTTGCTGGCTCCGGTTCAAGACGACAACGCAAAAAGTGGAGGCATGGCCGCCGCACTGGGCGGCTTGGGCGGACTTGCTTCATTGGCGGGTATTTCTATGGGCAGCGGAGGCAGCGCTGAAGAAAATCTGGCGATATTGCGCTCGCGAGAGTTTTTATGGAAATTCGTACAAGACAACAAACTCATGCCGATTTTTTTTGAAGATGAGTGGGATGAGGTGCAGAAAAAATGGAAAGAAAGCGACCCCAAGAAACAACCCGGGCAAATGGATGTGGCGAGGTTATTTGATAAAGAAGTATTGGGCGTCAATACCGACAAGAAAAGCAGTCTGGTGACTGTGACGATAGAATGGAAAGACCCCGTATTAGCTACCGCCTGGGCCGATCAACTGATCACGCAACTCAACCAATATCTCAGGCAAGAAGCGATTGCACGCAGTGAAGCCAACCTTAAATATCTGAATGAAGAGTTGGCGCGCACCCAGATAGAAGAAATGCGCAAAACCCTATACGACCTGATTGGCCGGGAGCAAAGGAATGCCATGTTGGCTAATGCGCAACGTCAATTTGCTTTTCGGGTGCTTGACCCGGCAGTGGTGCCGGATAAAAAGATCAAGCCTAAGCGCACTATTATTGTCTTATTGGCGGCATTGATGGCGGGTTTTATGGCGGTGCTGGTGGCTTTTATCAGGGGTCGTCGCCAAGCAGAGCAAAATTAACTGTTGTTAGACCGATTTCGTGTGTCCTTGCGCATGATTTCACTGCGTTGCAGGGTGAATCAAATGTCTGCTATCGATTTTATGAATACTTAAAACTAGAATTAGGTAAAAATGTTAACAAATAAATCTATTTTAATTACAGGTGGTACAGGTTCATTCGGACACACTTTTGTACCAATGACATTAGCCAAATTCAATCCCAAACGTTTGGTGATTTACTCGCGCGATGAGATGAAGCAATGGGAGATGGCCAAGCTCTATGCAAATGATCCACGAGTCAGGTTTTTTATTGGTGACGTACGCGACAAGGATCGTCTCTCCCGTGCTTTGGATGGTATTGATTATGTGGTACATGCTGCTGCAACTAAAATCGTCCCAACTGCTGAATACAACCCTTTCGAGTGTGTCAAAACCAACGTCATTGGTGCGATGAATCTGATCGATGCCTGTATTGATCGTGGTGTAAAACGTGTCATCGCCTTGTCGACAGACAAGGCAAGTAGCCCAGCTAATCTATATGGCGCGACTAAATTAGCCTCTGACAAGCTATTTGTTGCAGGCAACTCTTATGCGGGTTCTCACGACACTCGTTTTGGCGTGGTGCGCTATGGCAATGTCATGGGTTCACGCGGTTCAGTCATACCTTTTTTTCTCTCAATCGCAGATAAGGGTGTTTTGCCAATCACCGATGCGCGCATGACCAGATTCATGATCACCTTAGAAGAAGGTGTTGAACTGGTGTGGCATGCTTTTGAAGATATGGTAGGTGGTGAGATATATGTTAAAAAAATTCCATCAATGACAGTGCCGGATGTTGCAACTGCAACTGTCCCCGGAGCCAAGCATGAAATTGTAGGTATCCGACCAGGTGAAAAACTGCATGAGCAAATGATTGGCACAGAAGATGCACTTTACACATACGAATATCCTGAGCATTTCAAGATTCTTCCAGCTATACACAACTGGAGCAACGATCCTTACCGCATCAAGGATGGAAAAAAGGTGGCGGAAGAATTCACTTACTGCTCGGATAACAACGCCGAATGGATGAGCGTTGAGACTCTGAAAAAATGGATTGATGACAACCACGAAAAAATCGGCAAGATATGACAGCAATGATTCCATACGGAAGGCAGGATATATCTGAAGCAGATATCCAAGCTGTTGTGGATGTGCTTCGTTCCGATTACTTGACTCAAGGTCCTGCTGTCCCTGCTTTTGAAAAGTGCATCGCTGATTATTGCGGTGTGCAACATGCTATCGCCATGAATAGCGCGACCAGTGCATTGCATGTTGCTTGTCTGGCATTGGGGGTTGGCAAAGGCGATGTTGTTTGGACTACGCCAATCACTTTTGTGGCGAGTGCAAACTGTGCCTTGTATTGCCGTGCTGATATCGACTTTGTTGATATCGATCCAAAAACATACAACATGAGTGTGGAGCGATTGAGCGAGAAATTGGCCCATGCGAAACAACACGGCAAGTTGCCCAAGGTTGTTATTCCCGTGCATCTATGCGGACAACCTTGCGACATGGTAGCTATTCATGCGCTAGGCCAGCAATACGGCTTTAAAATTATCGAAGATGCTTCGCATGCTATTGGTGGCAAGTATCGTAACGAGCCGATTGGCAACTGCCGCTACAGCGACATCACCATCTTTAGTTTCCACCCCGTTAAAATCATCACCACCGCCGAGGGCGGCATGGCGATGACCCAGGATGCACAATTGGCCAAGCGCATGCAGTTGTTGCGGAGTCACGGCATCACCCGTGATGTGAATGAGATGACGCATGCACCAGATGGCCCGTGGTATTACCAACAAGTCGATCTGGGCTACAACTACCGCATGACGGACTTGCAAGCAGCCTTAGGCTTGAGTCAGATGCAGCGTCTGGATGAGTTTGTGAGCAAACGTCACGTCATCGCAAAACGTTACGATCAGCTATTGATGGGGCTGAATGTCAGCGCGCCTTGGCAACATCCAGATGGCTATTCGGGTTTGCATCTCTATGTCGTTCGATTGAAACTTGATCAGATCGGCAAGACACATCGTCAAGTGTTTGAAGCTTTACGTGAAGCCGGTATCGGCGTGAATCTGCATTACATCCCCGTGCATCTTCAGCCGTATTACGCAGGGTTGGGATTTGAGGCTGGATACTGCCCAGAAGCTGAACAGTATTACGCCGAGGCGATCAGTTTGCCAATGTATCCAAATCTTACAGAAGCGCAGCAAGATCGAGTGATTGAAGCATTGCGAGTGGCTACATCCAAATGAAGCTAGCAGTCATCCCTGCGCGCGGCGGTAGCAAACGCATCCCCCGCAAGAACATCAAATCCTTCAATGGCAAACCGATGATCGCTTGGTCTATCGAAGCGGCGAAATCTTCTGGGCTTTTCGAACGCATCATCGTCTCAACGGATGATGCCGAGATTGCGGCAGTCGCCAAGCAGTGGGGCGCGGAAGTTCCCTTTATGCGCCCAGAAGAGCTGTCGAATGACCATGCGGGAACGACTCCGGTTATTGCACATGCAACGCAATGGGCGATAGACCAAGGGCTGTATATTGAAGCGGTGTGCTGTATCTATGCAACTGCGCCATTTGTGCAAGTGGATGACTTAAAGCGTGGCTGGGAAACGTTGAATTCTGGTGATTGGGACTACGCTTTCACAGTCACTGATTTCGCAGCCCCCATTTTTCGTGCGTTCAAAGAAACAGAAGCGGGCGGCATCGAGATGTTCTACCCGGAACACTTTGCGACGCGCTCACAAGACTTGCCAGTAGCATTGCATGATGCAGGGCAATTCTATTGGGGGCGAGCAGCGGCATGGATAGAGGGCAAGAGAATCTTCGATCATCGTTCCAAACCCGTTGTGATCCCTCGTTGGCGCGTGCAAGACATCGATACACCGGATGATTGGGAACGTGCCGAGATATTGGTTTCAGTTATTATGGGCGGGAAGGTGTAAGTAGTGCGAAACGGGATTCGTTATCATGCAGTGATTTGGTGATTGCTTTAATCTAACGAAAGGATGCGTTATGACTACAACAGAGAAATTGTATAAAACAGTGCAAGATATGCCTGAGCCAATACTGGCTGAGCTGCTCGATTTTGCCGAGTTTTTGCGCACAAAGATGCTAGATAAAAAATCGCATTCAAGCAATGAATTATTGATTGATTTAAAGGGCGGGCTGGAAAACTCGACCACGTTTGCAGGTGATCCTCTGGTCATTCAGAAACGGTTGCGTGATGAGTGGAGCTAAGTATTTACTGGATACTAATTTCATACTCGGAACTTTGAAATCTGATGCTCGGGTACTCGAGGAATTATCCTCGCGCCGAATTCTGGCTGGAGAATGTTCATACAGCGCAATTACGCGAATGGAGCTACTTGGATTTCACCGTATCACGCAGGAAGAAGAAACGCTGATCAAACAAAAGCTAGAGCATTTTTCTTATCTACCGTTGACCAAAGAAATTGAGGATCGGGTAATTGCATTGCGCCAATCACGCAAAAGCAAATTGCCTGACGCAATCATTGCTTCAACTGCATTGTGTTTGGGCATCGAACTATTGACATTGGATCAGCACCTTTTGGAAATAGTGCGCTCCGAAAACATATCATAGTGAGTGCTTTGAATATCACCTTCCGCACTGACGCAACCAGCCAGATAGGCACGGGGCATTTCATGCGTTGCCTCACTTTGGCTGTCGCACTGGAAAGCCAAGGGGCGCACATACGATTTATCAGCCGCAATCTACCTGCTCATTTGGGCGAAATGCTCAAAGCTAAAAGGATGGATTTTGTCGCGCTGCCAAATGAGAGTGCTGGCGAAGTTGGCGGCGACCTTGCGCATTCACAGTGGCTGGGTGCAAGCCAAACACAAGATGCGCATGCCACAGTTCAAGCGCTATCTGATCGGCAGTGGGATTGGATCGTGGTTGATCACTATGCACTTGATGCACGCTGGGAAAGCGCCGTAAGAGGAAGCACAAAAAAAATATTGGCCATTGATGACATCGCAGATCGGCGGCACGATTGTGATGTATTACTCGATCAGAACTTCTACTCTGATATGCACAGCCGATACGATGGCAAAGTGTCCGCTCATTGCGTGCAACTGCTTGGGCCGCGCTATGCATTGTTAAGAGATGAATTCAGGCAGTTGCGTGCTCAGGTAAAGCCCCGCAGCGGCGAGGTAAAAAAGATATTGGTCTTCTTTGGGGGGGTAGATGCAGACAACTACACAGGATTGGCACTTGATGCATTGGCGACGCTGGCAAACAAGGCAATCAAAATTGATGTCGTGATCGGCACGCAACACCCTAACCGCGAACAGATACAGCAGACTTGCGATGCACAAGGTTATGCTTGTCATGTGCAAACCAGCCGTATGGCAGAGTTGATGGCAGAGGCAGACTTGGCGATTGGTGCTGGAGGCTCAGCGACATGGGAGCGTTGTTGTTTGGGGTTGCCGGCAATTGTTTTTTCAATAGCTGAGAATCAGGAGCAGGCTAGCAGAGCATTGGCGAATCAAGGTGTGGTATATCTTGGGAGTAAAGAAGTGTTTGCAACTGAAATTGAGAGAGCGATGAGGTATTTGTTCGTTTCAACTCGCCTTCACGAAATGTCGGTCAGGGCAGCCGAGCTTGTGGACGGCCAAGGCGCGCGCCGATTGAGTGACGTGTTATTTCGGGGAGTGTGCCAATGAGTTCCATTCTGCGAGAAATCGTTGAAGCTGATCTACCAATGGTATTGGAATGGCGGAATGCTGAGGATGTTAGAAACAACATGTATACGAATCATGTGATTTCCTTTCAAGAGCATGTGGCATGGTGGAAGTTGCAAAGCAATAACCCAAGGACTAGGCTTTTGATCTGTGAGATTGATGGCGCTGCAGTCGGTGTAATAACATTTACGAATTATACCGGACCTGGTGGCATTGCTACTTGGGCTTTCTATTCTGGTGACCGAGCACGGAGAGGTGTTGGTGCAACAATGGAAATTGCTGCGCTGAATTATGCGTTCGATAACCTTCAAGTAAGAAAGCTTGAATGTGAAGTGCTTGATTTCAATAGTACGGTGATCAGGTTTCACTTAAAACATGGCTTTCACATTGAGGGAATTCTTCGCGAGGGCTACTTAAGGGATGGAAAACCTTACGATATCTATAAGCTCGCTATGCTCGCACGGGACTGGCTAAAAGTTATAAAGCCAACTATTGAGAGTAGGGCGCGTGGGGCAGCGGGGACGAAAGACTATGCAGGAAAGAAATTTTCTCGCTCTATAAGCATCGTCAGCGAAACTGTCACGCTATTCGCAGATGCAGTTAAGGATTACAATCCGGTTCATTTTGATGAAAGTGTGGCGAAGGAGCTTGGCTTCGCTACGAAGATTTTGCACGGGATGCTGTCGGGAAGTCTATTCTCAGGTTTTTTTTCAAGTGAGTTTCCTGGGCCCGGAACAATCTATCTCAAACAGTCTTTAGAGTTTCATTCGCCGATTGCAGTTGGATCAACAGTCGAACTCAGAATGCGTGTGCTCTCACATATAGGTCGTCAACTGCTTATTGAGACGCAGGTGATTAATCACGATGTCTTATGTGTCTCTGGTCAGGCAACCCTGCTAATGCCAAAAAACATGAAACAAAATCAAGAGGTGGAAAATTGAGCGTATCCATATTCATTGAGGGAAGGGAAGTCGGCTGTGTTTCGCCCCCATTTATAATCGCTGAGATGTCCGGCAACCATAACCAATCGCTGGAACGCGCCTTGGAAATCGTAGAGGCAGCCGCCAAGTCAGGTGCGCATGCGCTCAAGATTCAAACCTATACACCAGACACTATGACGTTGGATTTGGACGAGCGCGAATTTCACATTAGCGATCCTAAGAGTTTATGGGCAGGTACGTCACTTTATAAGCTTTATGCCGAAGCCTATACCCCGTGGGAATGGCACAAGCCCATCTTTGACCGTGCGCGTGAGCTGGGCATCATCCCATTCAGCACACCATTCGATGATACTGCGGTCGATTTCTTGGAAACCTTGGACGTACCTTGCTACAAAATTGCCTCATTTGAAAATACAGACTTACCGTTAATCCGCCGCGTTGCGGCAACTGGCAAGCCGCTAATTATTTCTACTGGCATGGCAAGTATCGCCGAGTTGGATGACACCGTGCGCGCCGCACGTGGCGCAGGTTGCAAAGACCTTATCCTGCTTAAATGTACCAGCACCTATCCAGCCACGGCACAGAACACCAACATCCTTACCATCCCGCATTTGCGTGAGATGTTCGATTGCGAAGTGGGTTTGTCCGATCACACAATGGGCGTGGGCGTATCTGTCGCCAGCGTGGCGTTGGGCGCGACTGTAGTGGAAAAACATTTCACGTTGAGTCGTGCAGATGGCGGCGTGGATAGCGCCTTCTCAATGGAGCCAGCCGAGATGTCGCAACTGGTGGTGGAATCTGAACGTGCATGGCAAGCACTTGGCAAAGTCAGCTATGGCGTAACGTCTGCCGAGACTAAATCGCTGCAATATCGTCGTTCACTTTACATCGTGAAAGACCTCAAGGCAGGTGACATCCTCACCAAAGAAAACGTGCGTGCAATTCGCCCAGGCTTGGGCTTGCCGACGAAATATCTGGAGCAGGTGCTGGGTAAGAAGGTAAAGCAAGACGTGCAACGTGGCACGGGGTTGAGCTGGAATTTATTGGGGTGATAGTCGCCATTGCCTATTTTCATGTTGAGAAATTGACTCCTCGATGATGCACCGGTTACTCAATCTGTCGCTTCGCGGCGGCGGTATGGTCGGCAAATTCTTGCTGATCTTCATTCTGGCTCGATTGCTCCCCCCCGCAGAATTGGGAATTTACGGTTTATTAACTGCGACAGTTGGTTATGCACTCTATTTTGTTGGCCTGGATTTCTATACCTATTCCAGCAGAGAGATGTTGCATGCTGACAAGTATATGTGGCCAGCCATGTTGCGTGATCAGGCGGTGCTCTTTGTGTCTAGTTATGTTGTGGTGTTACCTTCGCTGGTTTTTTTGTTCTGGGCTGATTTCCTGCCTGTGAAATATGCACTCGTATTTTATGTGTTGCTGGTTGTTGAGCACCTGTCGCAAGAACTCTACAGGCTGTTAGTTACGATAGGTAAGCCGATGGCGGCAGGGGTTTCATTGTTTATCCGCTCAGGTGCCTGGTGTTATGTACTGGTTGTTGTTTATCTTAGTGGATATTCTGAAATTAACCTTCATGCCGTGATGTGGATGTGGGTTATTGCTGACGTGATAGTTGTGATATTCGGTGCATGGTTGCTGCGGAAATTACCTTGGGACGAGTTAAAGTCGAGTGTTGATTGGGTGTGGATTCGCAAAGGTTTGAAGGTTGCAGGGCTTCTGCTGATTGGAACGATAGCCCTGCGCGGCATTTTAACGATAGACCGATATTTTGTTGAAACATATGCAGGCTTGGATGTGTTGGGCGTATATACGCTTTATATGGGAATTTGCTTCAGCTTGATTGGCTTTGTCGACGCTGCGGTATTCAGCTTTCGCTATCCTATACTCGTATCACTCTATAAATCTGGTCAATACGGCGCGTTCAAGGTGGCTGAGCGTGACTTTGCGCGCCAGACGCTAATCGCTGTAATTGCACTGGCCATTGTTACAACTCTACTAGCTGTTCCTGTGCTTGAATGGGTTGGCAAGCCCATCTATCTGCAACACATCCAAATATTATTTATTTTGTTGGCTGCTTCAATATTTTTTATTATCGGCCACGTACCGCACTATGTGCTTTACGCTATGGGTCGGGACCGTAGCATAGTGCGCGCGCATGTTTCAGGTCTTGGCTTGTTTGTTGCGTTGAGTTTTCTGCTTGCATCTACATACGGGATGAGCGGTATAGCTATTTCGCTTTGTGGGACTTTTGCATATCTTGGCTTACTGAAACAATGGCACGTAAGTTCGCTACGTAAAGCATCAATTACCCACGGGATGGATAAGTAAGATGCGTATAAGTAAACTATATGTACTATTAGTCTCGCTGTATTTTCTGTTTCCAAAAGTCGATCTAGTGATGTTACCTGGCTCACCAACAGGTCTCAGAATCCAGGATTTATGTGCATTTTTTTGCTTTCTACTCGTTATACGCGGGCGGATATTTACCACGCTAGTGCAGGCAAAAACGATTGGCTACTCTCTTGTTTTTCTGGTCATAAATATCGTGGCTGGTTACTTGAATACTGATAGCTTTGCAGCAGTGCTTGGATGGCTGAGGTTAATTGAATATTTTGCGGTTGGTTTCGCGATGGCTGAGCTGGTAATTTCATACAAAAGAATAGATGTCATCAAAATAATCATTACTATTAACCTTGCGGTAGCGATGATGCAATTTGGATTATTGCTTCCCAATATTGATCCGGGGCGGGGCTTGATTTATTCAACGGAGTTTTCGGGACTGTACGGTACGCCTGCAGAACTGTCTTATGGATTAATTTCATTGGCTTTTCTGTTGATGTTAATCGAAAAAAAAAGCAATTTCAGATTCATCATGCCCATTCTTTTACTGAATGGCGTAAAAGCAGCAGCACTGAGTTTGGCCTCGCTTTATCAATTGGATTTCTTTAAAAAACATCTTTTACTTATGTTTTTTGTAGCAATCACATTTTCTTTAATGGTGTTCGGGGCTCCTTTCCTGAAATTCCTTACTGTCATCCAGCAAACAGATTTTAGTGGTTATCGTTTGGCCGATCTAAAGTCCTATTTCGACAGCGAATCATTGCCAACTGAATATTTATCATTGGCACACAGAGTTGGCAAATGGGGTATAGCACTTCATTTGTTTTTCCAAGACCCCTTCACGGTATTGACTGGATATGGTCTTTATGCGGCGGGTGGGGCATTGGACGGCGGAATACTAAGGTTTATATTCGAAGCCGGATTAATTGGGCTTGTCTTTGCGGCAGTCTTCTTAAAAAGAATGAAAGCGGAATTTCTTTTGCTATTCGTTTCATGCAATGTGTTATTTGATGCCTATTTGAGCTCAGTTGTTATGCCGATACATATAGCCATTATAATCTGCTTAAGCATAGAACGAGTAGCACCAAGGTTTTTGTATAACCACCAACAAACCAAAATCACCCAACAAGGAGAGTTGAAATGCTGACATGGTCTACTGCCGATTTTTACGGCGCAACTTCATTGATTGGCTCAAAAGGTAAGGGACTGTCGTCGTTCCCTGCCGTTAGTTGGACGCATGGATGTATTTTTGGGCTTGAACCAGAATGGCCAGTAATATTGTCCAAGCACGAATTGATTTTCAAGAGACATCTTGTTACCAACGTGCAGCAGCAGGATATTTTATCCTGCCTAAACAAAGATGTTCGCGCCGTTGGCTTGCCTTTTGGATACGCACACAGAAAATTCTATCAAAACGTACCCAGGACTATTAAGCGACTATATATGCCATCGCACTCAATTTCAGGTCAAAGTCTTTACAGCGACGGCGAGCTACTTGCTTCCCGAGCTTTGAAGGAAGGGTGTTCAGACATTCTGCTAAATCAAACCGACTTTAGACGTTTGTCGATGGGGGGGGGCAATGATACGTATCAGCTAAATAAAAAGGTAAGAGTGATAAAAGGAGCTGACATAACCGACTCTCGTTGCTTGGAAAGAATGGTGAAATTCTTTCAGTCTGTCTCAATGGTTATTACAGACAGCATAGGCTCACATCTTTACTATGCTACGCTGTGCGGTTGTGATGTACGGATTATTGAATTACATAGACCTCCCTTTGCGTCTATTGAAAAGACCTTGTCAAAAATGACATCGCCTTGGAAAGAGGCTTACGCAAGACACTATCGAGAGTATGCCGAAGGTGATAAATATATTCGCCAAGCATCTTGTTTTATGGGGGGGGCGCTAGGAGACCGGCTTGATCAAACTAGGCAAATGATGGGTATTGATTGTTTGTTAAGCGACGACCAAATTCTCAAAGCCACCCAGCCTGCATCTACAATTTCAAATATCAAGGTGAGCGCATATTTAGCAATGAGAAAAGCACGGATAATTCGAGACTATTAACATAACATTCCTGCAAATCAGTAAACCTTTTTAGTTGCTTTTATATCGATTCGCTTCTTGAACTGAAGCAACTTACTAACGCTAACAACTCAATGAACCCTATAGTTTCTGTTTGCATAGCTACATACAACGGTGAAAAATACATTCGTGAGCAATTAGAATCTATCCTTTCGCAATTGTCAGCCAATGACGAGGTAATCATTTCTGATAACTGCTCTTCCGATTCGACTGGAGCAGTCATAGACTCTTTTAATGATTCCAGAATAAAATTTCATACGTTCGTCGAGCGGAATGTAATTTCTAATTTCGAAAATGCATTGAGTAGGGCGACTGGGGATGTGATTTTGTTGGCAGATCAGGATGATGTCTGGATGGTTGGCAAGGTCGCTAGGATTATGCGTGAGCTCGAGATATTTGATGTCGTGATGACTGATTGCAGGGTTGTTGATGAGCAATTGAACGTATTACATGATTCGTTGTTTGAATTTACCAAGCCACGGGTGGGTATACTCAGAAACTTGGTGAAAAATCCATACACTGGTTGTTGTATGGCCTTCAACCGGAAGGTGCTTGATGCTGCTCTTCCCTTTCCAAAGAACTTGCCTATGCATGATTGGTGGATTGGTTTGGTGGGTGAAATTGTCGGTCGTGTAAAATTAATAGATCAGCCATTCTTGTTGTATCGGCGACATGGTGCAAACGCCTCAACCTTGACAATGCCCAGTTCCTTTGGCTGGAAGAAAAAAATTGCCATGAGGGTGGGCTTGATAAGGAATCTGTTCGGCAGGTTCGTATTATGAGGATCAAGCGTCCCATTCCCCATAGACAATACTCGCCTAGCGCACAATATCAAAAGACTGGGATGAACTGTGGCAGCTATTAGTAAAGGATTTGTGAAATGATTACGGCTTCTTTGGTGCTCTTCCAAAATCCTCCTGAGTTATTTGGTCCTGCAATGCAGTCATTCCTTGATGGTGTAGCAGATGGTTTGTTGATTGTCTCTGACAATTCACCAACCCCGTTGCAGCATCCTCTGTTTGCACATGATCGCGTCCGTTATGTGCACAATGGCTGCAATTTAGGCTTCGGCAAAGCACATAACCGTGCGATTTCATTGATTCCAGAAGGGTCTGAATTCCATCTTTTGCTTAACCCAGACATTAGGTTTGATGCGAATGTTTTGCCGCAGCTAAGAGCATTTATGGAAAGTGACGCAACAATTGGCGTTACCATGCCTCGTATAACTTACCCAGATGGGGCGTTGCAGCACTTGTGCAAACGACTACCCACACCGGTTGACCTTGTTTTTCGGCGATTTATCCCGTCAAAACGCATCCGAAATTGGATTAATAGCAGATATGAATTGCACGGGCTTACTCAAGATCAACCCTCTAGCGTACCCAATCTCTCAGGCTGTTTTTTATTGGTTCGTAGTCGTTTGCTTAAAGAGTTGGGGGGCTTTGATGAGCGTTATTTCATGTACTTAGAGGATATTGATCTGGTGCGCCGGATTGGCGACCAAGCTAAGACCATATACTTTCCAACTGTTTCTGTGGTTCACGAATATGCAAAAGGTTCTTATGTAAATAAAAAGCTGCTTGGCTACCATATTAGCTCGGCACTGAAGTACTTTACCAAATGGGGGTGGTGGTTTGATCGGGTTCGATACGTGCGCAATGATAAAGTGGCTAAATTAATTTCTTCCAGAGGTCTTAATGATTATTAATATTGTGACTAGGCACATGGAATTGATAATTTGATATTCACACTTTCACTGTTTTTATGTATTGCGCTAATACAGTTACTACTGATCGGTGGGGCAGGTCAAGTGGGATATGCAATGTTTGAGATTGCAGAGAGGCGTTACACGTGGGACATTGTGGCCAAGCAATATTTTTCACTTATGGCGTGAAACGATAGAAAGATCAGCATGAAAATATTAGTGACAGGCGGTGCAGGTATTATCGGTTTGCACATGGTGGTTGTTGGATGAACTTGGCCATGTAGTGGTGACGTTTGATGATCTGTCGGCGGGTTTCCGTAACGCTGTGTTGGGCGGTATTTTCGTGCAAGGCAGCTTGCATGACAAGGCTGCGTTGAGTGAGTTGTTTGGCTCGCATCAGTTCGACGCAGTGGTGCATTTTGCGGGGTCGATTGCGGTTGGGGAATCAGTGCGTGATCCGGCCAAGTATTATCAGAATAATCTCACTGGCACGCTGTATCTGTTGGACGCGGTGCGTGAACATGATGTGAACAAGATCGTGTTCTCTTCAACGGCAGCGATCTTTGGTGTGCCGCAGTATGTGCCGATGTTTGTTTTTGCTGGATTCCGGGTCAAGCCCGGAAAGACGGTAGTAACAACTGTTTGTGTGCCGGATCGATAGGGGAATATGGGCGAATCTGAATTTAGGCAGCCCAAAGTGATAGAATAACTGCGCATCTAACACTGGTATCGTTCAACTTACGATCATGTCTCAGCCTGATTCATTAGGTATTGCCTTGGTGGATTCCCTCACGGGACAGTTCTATTCTGTGAATGCGGCATTCATAAAAATCTCCGGTAGAACAGAAGATGCCTTGCTCAATTTAAATTGGATGAGTATTACTCATTCAGATGACTTGCAAGAAGAGCTAAGCAATATGGCACTAATGAATGCCGGAAAAATATCCGGTTTCCAGTTGGAAAAACGATACCGCCATCGTGACGGAAAGTTCGTTTGGGTCAATATGACGATTGCGCCAGTACAGGTTGAGGATAAGTCGCAGCCGCGCCACCTGTGCATGATTGAGGATATTACTGCGCGTAAACAGGCTGAAAGAGGTGGAGCTGAATTTTCGGACAGTCTGATAAGTGGTAGCCTTGCTCAACCGAAGTCGTGTAAATCACGATAAATAGAGGAGCAAGCGCATGAGAAGGACGAGAAGGAATCACGCACCGGGTT
>JABFRF010000138.1 GCA_013141315.1 Gallionella sp.
GTTTATGCACACCCGCGCTGACGATGCGTTCACCTGCCACCAAACCACTGTTAACCACCGCCCCTGCATCGCGGTAAGCGGCTATTTTAATAGGTCGCAGGCTGATCGAATGATCCGCCGCAACGATCCACACCGCAGGTTGCTCGCCTTGTTGGAAAATTGCCGTGAGCGGAATCACGATATTGTTCGCAACTTGTTTAGATTTGAAACGCACTTTGGCAGTCATGCCCAATGCGACATCCGCGCGAGATTGATTCAATGCGATGCGTGCCGCATAAGTTCGGCTCGCCGCATCCGCAGCAGGTGACAACTCACGCAAACGCCCCGACAGTTGCAACTCAGTGTTATCGTCGGACGACAGCATCACCTCTGCGGGTGCGCCAATTTTGAGCTTGGAGAATTGAGTTTCCGGCACGGCAATCAATACTTCGCGTTCACCCCTTTCTGCCAAGCGCACCACCGGCTGCCCCGCACTTACCACCTGCCCCACTTCTGCCAAGGTCGCCGAAATCACACCCGCATGGTCTGCTTGTAATGCGGTGTAAGCCGATTGATTTTTCGCCAACCCCGCTTGGGCAGCGGCAGATTTCAGCACGGTTTCTTTTGCATCCAATGCCGATTGGCTAACGAATTTCTTGCTGAATAAATCGCGGTATCGTTTTGCATCGGCTTCAGCCAATTGCAATTGCGCCTCGGCAGCACTGACCTGCAAGCCACTATCCACACCGTCTATGCGCGCCAATACTTGCCCAACCTGAACCTGCGTCCCGACATCCACCAACCGTTCAACGATTTTTCCACCAATCCGAAAACCCAATTGTGTTTCGTGGCGCGCACGAATTTCGCCGCTGTAGATGTTGCTGCTATCACCCGCGACTGCGCCAACGATTTGGGTCAACGCCGGTTGTTCAATTTTCGCGGGAGGCGGTGTTTCTTTACTACAAGCGGTCAGGGCGACAACACAGATGAATACAGGCAGGGAGCGTTTCATGTGGACTTTCAGATGCTTAAATTAGTAAGCCCCCAATGTAGTGTTGGGGGCGATAACTGTCAATCTAACAACGTCGTATTTCAATAATCTGTGTATCCTTTTTCACCGGGCGTATAAAAAGTGCTGGCATCGGGCGCGGTCAACTCAGTTCCATTTTCCAGTTTTTTCACGAGGTCAGGGTTGGAAATAAATGGACGACCAAACGCAACGAGGTCACCGCGCTTTGCATCAAGGTCGGCATTCGCGCGCGCTAAATCATAGCCGCCAGACATAATGTACGCACCTTTGAACATGTCGCGCAGCTTGGCTTTCAAAGTTGGGCTCACTTCGGGTGCACCCATCGCGCTGTGATCGACGATATGAATATACGCCAAGCCAACTCCATTGAGTTCGTTAATCAATCGTTCGTACAGCGTATCCATCAGCGCATCAGGTGTCATACCGTTGAATGCGCCATAAGGTGAGATACGCATACCAATACGGTCTGCGCCAATTGCCGCTGCGGTTGCTTTGGCAATTTCCACTGCAAAGCGGATGCGATTTTCGATACTGCCGCCCCATTGATCGGTGCGCTGATTGGAAGCGGTGTTAAGAAACTGGTCAATCAAATAGCCGTTCGCACCATGCAATTCCACACCATCAAAACCCGCTTCAATCGCGCGCTTTGCGGCAGTCACATACTCGGCAATGGTGTGCGCGATGTCGACTTCGCTCATCTCGGCAGGTATCGAATTGGCTTGCATCCCAATACTATCCGTCCACATATCCCCAGTCAGCGCAATAGCGGAAGGCGCAATCACCTTGCTGCCCGCTGGCATGTTCGCGGTATGGCAGACGCGCCCACAGTGCATCAACTGCACAAAAATTTTGCCGCCCGCTTGATGCACACCATCGGTCACGCACTTCCAACCTTGCACTTGCGCATCCGAAAACATGCCAGGAATACGCGCATAGCCCAACCCATTTGGCGAAGGCGAGGTGCCTTCCGTAATAATCAAGCCTGCATCTGCGCGCAACCGATAATACTTTTCCAATAACTCGTTCGGCACATTGCCGATAGCACGAGAACGTGTGAGCGGTGGCATAACGATGCGGTTTTTTAGTTGCAGCTTGCCGAGATTGGTTGGAGTGAATAGTGTGGTGATCATATTATTTTCCTTGGTTGGGGGAGAGGTTTAAGAAAACGCTGATTAAGTCGTCATTCCCGCGAAAGCGGGAATCCAGCATATTTAATTGACTGGGTTCCCGCTTTCGCGGGAACGACAAAACCAGACTTAATCAGCACTTCCTTAATTATCTTCCTAATTACTTGCATCCGTATCTTTTTGCTTAGGCTTGCAGCACCAACTACGCATTCCAGTTTGAAATTTTTCGCGCTCTTCAGGTGTCATGTTTTCCATACCGCGTTGTTGGCAACGCCCTTTCCAGCAACCACGACCGCGAAAGCCGCCGAACAATATCTTGCTTAACAGCAACACACCCATGGCTTGCACATAGTCGATCTCATGCCCACCAGTGAACAACACCGGTATCAGCCAATTCCACAATGCCATCACCACCCAACCCAATGCGGCAATGCCCAACACCACCAGGAGGAAAATCTTTCCACATTTTGGTTTGCAATTCATACTCATTTCATTACTCCTTTAGATATTAAATTCGTCATAAATCGTTTGCAGCTTGCCGCGAAGATGCAGCACCGCATAACGCTTGCGCGCCAGCAAGGTACTCACACCCACGCCACTTTCGTCTGCCAACTCTTTGAAGCTACGCCCATCCAATTCGTGAGCGATGAATACCGCGCGTTGCTCTTCTGGTAGCTCGGCTAATGCGGCGGTCAATTCTTCCAACAACACCGCTCGTGCATAAGCTGCTTCAGGCCCGGAATCTAACGATGGCAGCACCCCATCCAGCCAATGCTCGTCGTCACCCTCTTCAGAAAATTCCGGCAGCGGCTCCTCTTTCTTCTTGCGAAATCGGTCGATGATGCGGTTGCGCGTCACGCGATAAAGCCATGCGCCGACCTGCTCAATCGATTCCGGCAAACGATACGCTTCCACGAATTCAAAGAACACATCCTGCAAAATATCTTCGGCCTCGCCCGAATCTGGCACGCGCTGCCGTATGAAATTTTTAAGCCGCCCGCGCTCGCTAGAGATCGTCTCGGTGATACGTTTATCTTGTTCGATCATTCGCGCATTAGAGGTTAACGTTGTATCCATGCTAGTGAAGACGATTCACCGATGAAAA